>JAEZIL010000058.1 GCA_023436685.1 Bacteroidota bacterium
TATTGATAAACTACGTAACTTCAACAACCCCGGGCTGTAGAAACTGGAGAAGGAAAGAACATGATAGCGTATTTAAAAGAGGCATATTTAGGCCAGCCACTATTGGCATTTGTATTTGCGTTTTATATAATGGCCGTTTTATGGAGTGAATTCAGGAGAAAGCACCCTAAAGTATTGTACTTGTTAACCACTTTGAGTGAAGCGGATAAAAGGCAATTGGAGAAAGGGCGCTTATGTAAAATGTTTGTATTAGGGTTTACCACAGTGGTACTATGTTTTACCTTGTATCCATACATTTACAAGGAGTTTATTCCTATAGGTCAGTTAGATGATCCCTATGTTAACTTGTTTGGACTGGTATTACTCTGTACTTCTTTAATTTGGCTTATTATTACTCAGGTCGACTTTGATAAAGAACTATATAATATTCAAGGAATTCCAGGTAGTGTCAATTATATAAATATTCCTCTATATAGCAAACGTATAGTTACCGGTTATTTTCTCATGTTTGTAGGAATTACTATTATACTATCAAATATCGTTAGTACTGCACTACTTATAAGCGCATTCGTTTTATACGTAAGAAAGTAAACAGTTCCTAAACTAAAACATTTACTACGCGGCATAATCAATTCAATTATTTACTTTAGCGGTTCAAAAATCTATAGTAATTAATGAAACTCCTGGAAAATAAGGTAGCATTAATAACAGGTGCTAGCCGGGGTATTGGCGAGGCAATGGCGCTTAAGTTTGCTGAAAATGGTGCAAATGTTGCATTTACTTATCTTTCTTCTGAAGAACGTGCAAAGGCACAGGAAGAAAAATTGAATGCTTTAGGAGTAAAGGCGAAAGCCTATAAGTCTGATGCAGGAGATTATTCAGCTGCTGAGCAATTAGCAGCGGATGTTGTAAGAGATTTTGGTACAATAGATATATGCATCAATAATGCGGGTATATCCCGAGATAATCTATTGTTACGACTTACTCCTGAACAGTGGGATGAAGTAATGCAAGCTAACCTTAAGTCTGTGTATAATCTTACAAGGCAGGTTATTAAGCCTATGATGAAAGCCCGTTCAGGCAGTATTATAAACCTTAGTTCTGTAGTTGGCGTAAAAGGTAATCCTGGTCAAAGCAGTTATGCTGCATCAAAAGCGGGTATAATAGGTTTTACTAAATCGATAGCACAGGAAATAGGTAGCCGTAACATTCGCTGCAATGCTATTGCACCGGGTTTTATAGAAACAGATATGACGCATTATTTAAAAGATGGTGGCGGGGAAAAGTGGTTTGAGAAAATACCAATGCAACGCTTTGGCAAGCCTGAGGAAATAGCAAATGTAGCATTGTTTTTGGCTTCTGACTTAAGTAGCTATGTAACAGGGCAAGTTATAAGTGCTTGTGGTGGTATGAGTACATAGTGCCTTATCAATATTACCTTAATAAATGGTTTACATTACTTAAACCAGTAATTTTGCCTATTAAATATTTATAGTTAATGCAGAAAATACATGCTGCGATAACAGCTGTTGGTGGATATGTTCCTGACTATATAATGACCAATGCTGAGTTAGAAACTATCGTAGATACTACAGATGAGTGGATACAAACAAGAACGGGCATAAAAGAACGTAGATTGCTGAAGGGAGAAGGGAAGGGGACATCTGATCTTGCTGTGCCTGCTGTACAACAATTACTACAAAAACGTGGAATTAGCCCGCTTGAAATAGACTTGGTGATCTGTGCTACAACAACTCCTGACTATCAGTTTCCGGCAACCTCCAACGTTATATGCGATAAGGTAGGTATGACAAATGCGTTTGGCTACGATGTAAGTGCCGCTTGTAGCGGCTTTTTATATGCACTTACTACTGGTGCACAATTTATAGAAACCGGTAGGTATAAGAAGGTAATAGTAATTGGCGCCGATAAAATGAGTTCAATATTGAACTATGAGGACCGCGCAACTTGTATCATATTTGGCGACGGTGGTGGTGCTGTTTTGCTGGAACCTAATACAGAAGGTTATGGTGTAATTGATTCTGTACTTAAAAGTGACGGAGCTGGTAGGGTTCATTTACATCAGAAAGCAGGAGGGTCCGTAAAACCTGCAAGTGTTGAAACTGTAATGAATAAGGAACATTATGTGTACCAGGAAGGTCAAACCGTATTCAAGTTTGCAGTTAAAAACATGGCTGATGTGGCTGCTGAGATCATGCAGCGCAATAACCTTACTTCTGAAACAGTAGCATGGTTAATACCTCATCAGGCTAATAAGCGTATCATTGCGGCAACAGCCGAGCGTATGGGCCTCCCGGAAGAAAAGGTAACAATAAACATTGAGCGTTACGGCAATACTACAAATGGAACCTTGCCTTTATGTTTATGGGAGTGGGAAGACAAATTTCACAAAGGCGATAATATTGTCTTAGCAGCTTTTGGCGGCGGTTTTACATGGGGAGCCACTTATATTAAATGGGCATACGATAGTAAATAAAAAAACTCATAAAAGCCTTGCATTGCAAGGCTTTTATGATAATGTAGGATGATCGACATTGGCCAATTGGCCGCATGCGGCATCTATATCTTTGCCTCTGCTACGTCTTAAGCGTGCATTCACTTTTTTTGATTCCAGATAGTTCATAAAACTATTTACTACATCATCTTCAGGCTTAACAAAGTCTGCCTTTTCAATTGTATTGTATTCAATAATGTTTACAAGATCAGCCGGTACCTGGCGGTATATTTTCACCAGTTCATCAGCATCTTTTATAGAATCGTTTACGTTCTGGAATAGTATATATTCGAAAGTTATCTCGTTCCTGGTCTTTTTATAAAAATAATTAAGAGAGTCAATTAGTTCCTCCAGGGAATTACTTTCGTTTATAGGCATTATCGTATCACGCTTCTTATCGTTAGCTGCATGCAGCGATAGCGCCAGCTTAAAGCGTACTTCATCATCGCCCAATTGCCGTATCATTTTAGCAATGCCGGCCGTAGATACAGTAATGCGTCTTGGGCTCATGCCAAGGCTATCGGGCGAAGAAATTTTATCTATTGCCTTTAGAACGTTTTTATAGTTCAATAAAGGCTCACCCATACCCATGAATACAATATTAGTAATACCTTTCCCGTAGTGTTTTAAAGCTTGTTCGTTAGCAAGGGTTACTTCATCCACTATCTCATCAAAATCGAGATTGCGTTTGCGTGGTAAAAAACCTGTTGCACAAAATTTGCAAGAGAGTGAACAACCCACTTGCGATGATACACAAACTGTTATGCGTTTTTCAGTAGGGATTAATACGCTTTCAACAAAATTTCCATCGTGTAAGAGAAGGCGATTTTTTATGGTTCCGTCACTACTAAATTGGCTGTGATGTATGCTAACCTTAGGGATATTGTAGCCTTGAGACAATTTTTCTCTTAATCCTTTCGATAGATTTGACATTTCATCGATGCTGGCAACAAACCTTTTCCATATCCACTCGTAAACCTGCTTCGCCCTGAATTTTGGTTCAGCTAATTCTTGCATTAAATGTTCCAACTCACTCAGCTCCAATTGTCTCAAATTCTTCATCATGCAAAGTTACGTGTTATGAAAAAGTTTTTCATCAGCTAAGTCGGCTATTTATTTTAAATTTTTTTATATCTTGCCGCAAATCATATACACATGAAGAAATTTTTTAAATTCTTAGGCATATTGCTACTTATTTTAATAGTAGTTATAGTAGTAGTAGGGCTTATAGCGCCCAAAGACATAAAAGTAGAACGTAGCCAGACTATCAATGCACCCAAAGAAGTAGTGTTCGAACAGATAGTAAAGTTTAAAAATTGGCCTAATTGGAGCCCTTGGTACAAAATGGAGCCTACAGTTGAAATATCTTACCAAGGTATTGATGGGCAGCCCGGTAGCAGTTATATCTGGAAGGGGAAGAAAACAGGTAGTGGTGAAATGAAAAATGCAGGTGTTAATGGTACGGCTATGAATTATGAACTGCATTTTAAGGAGCCTTTTGAAAATAAAGCAGGAGGAGCATTAGTAGTTACTGATACAGGAAATGGACAATCTAAAGTGACTTGGTCGTACGAAGGGCATATGGCTTTCCCATGGAATGCAATGGGTGTATTTATGAATATGGACAAAATGCTAGGTGGTGATTTTGAAAGTGGCCTTAATAATATGAAGGCTTATATAGAATCTAATCTAACTGCATTAAACCAAGCTGTAAGTGGTAATGTAGATATAAAAATGACGCAGATACCAGCCGCAACGTATGCTGTTATCAGGAAAACAATTGCTTTCAGTGAAATGGATAAGTTCTTTTCTGAAGCATATGGTACAATTAGCAAAGAGGCGGGCCAGCGTATAGTAGGTAATCCTATGGCGCTATATTATTCATGGGACGATAAGAATATGAAAACTGATGTGGCTGCTGGCTTTCCCGTTTCGGGCAACGAAGCAATAAAAGGCGCTACGATGATTTCTATACCTCCTCAAACATCTGCCTATATGGCTGTACATAAAGGTGGTTATTCCGGTTCTATGGCTGTACATGAAGCGTTAGCGAAACATCTGGAAACGAATGGTAAAAAGCAAAGTCTGGTTTTAGAAGATTATGTGGTAGGGCCTGGTACTGAACAAGATTCGGCTAAATGGGTTACCAATATTTATTATACAATACAATAGTTTAAGCTTGGTTATTTGAAGCTGTGTGTACAATGTATGCACAGCTTTTTCGTTATTAAGCTATTGCGCTTATATTCGCAAAACGGGCAAAATAAAAGAATTGGTCAAGGTTTCTGTAATTATTGTCAACTACAACGTTAAGTACTTTCTAGAGGTCTGCTTGCATTCTGTGCTAAGGGCAGGTGAGGGTATTGATTTGGAAGTGATCGTAGTTGATAACGATTCGAAGGACGGGAGTGTGCAGATGGTAAAGGATAAATATCCTTCAGTGAAATTAATAGCTAATACAATTAATACGGGTTTTTCTAAAGCTAATAATCAAGGTGTAGCTATTGCAAAAGGGGAGTATATACTATTCCTTAACCCAGATACCGTAATGCCTGAAAATTTCTTTCATAATACGGTAGCATATATGGATGCTACACCTGTAGCAGGAGCATTAGGCCCAAGGTTAATAGATGGTAAAGGACAGTTTGCGCCTGATAGTAAAAAGTCTTTCCCATCCTTGTCCGTCGCACTCTTTAAAACTACTGGGCTAAATAAGTTGTTTAGTAAGTCATCCTTTTTCAATAAATATTACTCTGTCCATATAGACGAACATGAAGTTGCTGAAGTGGATGTGCTTTCAGGGTGTTGTATGCTTGTGCGACGTGAAGCCATGCAAAAAGCGGGTGGAGCATTCGATGAAGATTATTTTATGTATTGCGAAGATGTGGACTTATCCTACCGTATTAACAAAGCAGGATATAAGAACATATATTACCCCAAAGCTGAATTAATTCATTATAAAGGTGAGAGTACCCGTAAAGCAACCTTATCATACGTACGCATCTTTAATGAAGCACTGATTACGTTTGTAAAAAAACACTATACCAAACAGAATGCAGCATTATTTATTTTGTTCATCAATATTGGTATCATACTACGTGCAATCTTTGGCGTGGTAAAGCAGGTACTTAAAGTGCTGAGAATGCCTTTGTTTGACGCATTAGTAATGTTTGCTACACTATGGTTTATGAAAGAATTTTGGGTTGTGCATGTTAAAAACATAATGCCTGTACCTGTAAGTTCAGTAATTGCAACTTTCCCCGTGTATGTATTGTTGTGGGGTATTTCATTATACTTAAATGGCGCTTATGATCAGCCCTACCGTGCACTAAGGGTAATACGAGGCATGATCATAGGTACTATCATTATTCTGGCTTATTATGGGTTGCTTTCCCCTGAATTACGCTATTCAAGAGCAATAATAATTTTTAGTGGCTTTGTGGGTACTGTACTTATGTTAATGCTACACGAGGCGTTGTACCGTCTAGGCGTATTTAAATTCATACCGTACGACAAGTTGCCCAGGAAAGCAATTATTGTAGGAGAACAAAATACTTACCAGCAAACTGCTGCCACCTTACGTCAAGTACATTATGCTCCTGAATTGTCGGGCAGAGTGAGCCCAACCCGCGCACAACATGATGCACTCTCTACGCTAGATAATATGAAAGCCTTGATTTATACTGCGGGTATAGATGAAGTGATTTTCTGTGTAAACGGCCTTACGTATACAGAAATATTCAGGCAAATGCAATATTGTGGTGAGCGGTATGACTACAAGATACATTTGCCTGGTAGCAATAGTTTTGTAGGTAGCAATTCCAGTCATACATCGGGCGACCTTTATACAATAGACCGCCGATATAACTTAGCATCATTTACTCATCTGCGTAATAAGCGGATGCTGGATATTTTTGTATCAGTTATGTTATTGATACTATCTCCTGTTTTAGTGTGCTTTAATAAAAAACCGTGGCATTTTATAGTTAATATATTCTCCGTACTAATAGGTAATAAAACATGGGTAGGGTACGCAAAAACAGATGAACTATTGGAACTGCTACCCTCTATTAAACCTTCAGTTTTACCCCCATATAATATTCTGGCAAATTATAACCCAACAGAAAATGTAAAAAACCAACTCAATGCCCTATATGCCCGCCAGTACACACCAGCTACCGACATTAATCTGATGCTTAATAATTTTAAATATTTAGGGAATTAGCACAAAAAGATTTTGCAGATTTAATAAAACTATTATTTTTGCAATCCCAATTGACACTCCTCCTTAGCTCAGTTGGTTAGAGCACCTGACTGTTAATCAGGGGGTCTCAGGTTCAAGTCCTGAAGGGGGAGC
>JAEZIL010000147.1 GCA_023436685.1 Bacteroidota bacterium
GTTTGCCATCGGGGCCCTTCTCTTCTGTTACTATACTAAAGCTGCCTTGTTCAAAAGCTTGTTTGAAGTAGGTTTGCCATTCATCAAAAAGATTTTTCGAATAGTCTGCTTGTACTATTTCATCAGGTTCGCGCCCGGTTAGCCGGCGCATCTGTTCCCAAAATGCATAGTTGCCCCCCATTATTTTCATATCCCGGCTTATCGACCATACTTTGTCTTTCGTATTGTTGATAATAGCTCTCAAGTGGTTCTTTTCCCGCTCTACCTTACGTTGCAGGTCTTTCTGTTCCGTAAGGTCTATTGCTATGCCCACTATCATGTCGGGTTCGGTGTCGTCTCCCTTTACCAGTGTGGCCTCGTTGTACAGTGATTTTATCGTGCCATCTCTGCTTATGATACGGTATTCAAGTGCTGCGCGCCCTGTTTGGCCAATAGTGTCCATTACTTGTTGCATGAGGGCCTTATCCTCGGGGTGTATGCCATTCTGCAATATGCCTTGCGTGCCTATCAGTTCGTCGGCAGTGTAGCCATATATGCGTTCGCAGGCCTTGTTTATATATACCAGTGTAAAATCATCGGCCCGGCGAGACCATACTACTTCCGGTATGGAGCTAAGTATCCGGTCCAGGTGTTCCTTCTGGCGTTGCAGCTCGGCCTGCAGCATTTGTGCCTTACGCGTGGCCAGCACCTTCTCTGTTATATCTACTGCATTCACCATTACGGCGGGCCTGCCATTAAACATCATACCCTGGGCATACAGGTGTACATGGAAAACTTCGCCATTGCTGCGTTTATGTTGCCATTCGCCCTGGTCGCTAAAGGTATTGTTGTTCCATGCCTGCCTTTCTATAAAAGCCGGCACATCTTCTGCCGGGCGTATATCCAGCGCTGTAATGTTTTCAAGCTGTTCGCGCGTGTAGCCATACTGGCGCAGCGCGTCATTATTCATGGCCAGTATCTTGTAGTTTTCCTTATCGTAGATATATAAGGGCCCCGGCCTGTCATCGAAAAAATATTTCTTTCCGTTCTCTCCGTATTTTATAGCTGTGGCATATTGCAAAGTTTTTTGCAGCAAAGCTGGGGTACAGTCAGTTAACGGCAATATGTCTTGCGCAGCTTCGGGCTTTACATCATTGCCACTAAGTGCTATAGCCACTTTAGGTATATGGGTTATGTTTTCAAGGCTTTGCCACGCAACCGTATTGCCGGCAGGCATCAAAAATATTTCGTTGCCTACAAAGGGGTCGTCCTTACCGTCAAGGGTAGATTTTGCAAGTGTGGTATATTGTTGTGCATGCAGCCCTGCTTTAGCTGATAAACTCTCTAATATGCTTGCCGTTGCAGGCTCAAAGCCGAGAAGCAAAACGTTCTTTTCCCCCATTTAGCTTATAAAAGGCTGTAATGAAATTTTAAGGCACACAAAATATTAATTTCTATTTTTAAATGCAATACAATAAAACTGACATATATCATTGCAGGTGATGACCTTGGGAAAACAGCTGTGGTGGCGCGTATATTGTTATATGTTTTATACTATTTTTTTATGTTATCATTATTTAGTCTTTTACAATCATGCAACGTTATATAGCCTTTATACGCGCCATAAATGTGAGTGGCCATAATATTATTAAGATGGAAGACCTGCGCAAACTCTGGGACATGCCGGGCATAAGCAATGTGAAGACATATATACAAAGCGGCAATGTGGTGCTTGATACTAATAAAGCTACTGCCGGGCTACATGATGCACTGGGAAAGGCTTTGAAAAAACATACCGGCAACCATATAGATATTATGCTGCGTACTGTAGAAGAGTTGCAAGCTGTAATAGCTAACAATCCTTTCAAAACTATACCGCCTGATCATATGCTATATATCACCTTCCTGAACGAAACACCCGCTAAAGAGGTGGTTAAGCAACTGGAAGGCAAAAGCGATGAGGTGGACAATTTCAAAGTATCGGGCAAGGAGGTTTATGCTTTGGTTGATAAACGGGCACCTAAATCTGCCTTTTCCAATATGTTCATTGAAAAGCAGCTTAAGCTACCGGCTACAGGCCGCAATTTAAATACGGTAACAAAAATGCTGGCGCTGGCACAATAAAAACCCACCTCTGTACAAAGGTGGGCTGTTATGGTTTGTTATATTTTCATAGTGCGCCCTTTGGCAATATAGGGTTGGTATGTTGGTTCTGGCTTATATAAAATATATGCATGTTTATACTGCATGCTTACATATGGTGCAAGAGCAATATATAAAAAGCGTGCCTGTTAGCTAGTAAAAAAGAGCAGAAGAATTATGTATTCTGTGAAGGGTGGTGGTTGAGTGGCTTTTTAAGATAGACAGCCATAGCCTCTTCAAGAAATTTAAGGTAGTCGTCTTCATACAGGGTTAAGCTGGCCATCACCATATCAAATGCAACCGGCATCTCAAACCCCTCTTGAACAGTCATCAGATAACGTCTTCGATGTGCGTATGGCACAGCAGGTAAAATATGCCGCCAATTACTTATATCACCCGCAGCAGTTGCCACAGCCTCCTCAAAATCAGCGTACTTTATCATAGTTAAGGTAAATACAAGGCTAAAATAGTGATTAAAATTTGTTGTCCGAATGCCTGCATTAGTTAATAAGTGCTAAACGACTGGTGATTAGATTGTTAACGACTGAATATCATTAACATATATAAGTTATCGCTGAATGGAAATTAATTCTAATTTGTCACGAAAAGGTTGAAAAAATTAGCCGATGCTTTTATAGCTCGGAAGAATGTGCTATTTTGCGGTTGATTTTAACAAAATAATAAAATGAGACTGACACTTATTCTGGCTGCTATCTTTTGTTTAGGTCTTGCCTCTTGCGAGAAAGAATATGTTTGTGAATGCACAGGTACTGATGGTGCCGTGAAAAAGAGCTTTCCTGTAAATGAGTGGCAGAAAAATAAAGCAGAAGATAAATGCATTAACTATCAGAACAATATAAATACCTCAATTAATATAGGCTACACTTGCCAGATCAAGTAAGAGAGGCTATAAATTATAACATTGTACCCGCTGCACATGTAGCGGGTATTTTTGTGCTATTACCCATAGCGGCCCCGTTTAGCCGAATATAAATTATGTACTTTAGCTGTGCCGGCAATGAATGTACAGCTAAAAGACCACTACCGCACCCTGGAAATTAAACCTGCAGCCACGCTGCAGGAAATAAAAAGCGCCTACCGCCGCCTGGCCAGGCTTTACCACCCCGATGTAAATGAAGGTTCGTATTCAGAAGTACGCTTCCTGGATATTAAAGAAGCTTACGATGTACTAAGCGATACCAACCGCCGCAGGCAGTACGATGAAGAACGCTGGCTGGCAGGCATGGGCAACCGCGCGCGCGATACCCTTATCATAACCCCGCAATGGATACTGGGTGAGAGCCGGAAGCTGGCCCGCCATATGAAAACAATTGATACCTACCGTATGAGCCATAGTGCATTGTACGATTATATAATGCTGCTGCTGGCCGACGCACACATGGCTATACTGCAACAGGAGGGCACGGACGATAATAACCAGGCATTGGTAGCCGAATTGCTAACTGCTACGCAATACTTAAAGCACGAGTATATGGCTGCACTTGCTATAAGGCTCTCTCAACTGGCAGGCAGCAGCAATGAATTGCAGCAGCAAATACACCGGCAGGTAGCGCAAAGCCGCCGCCGTGCAGGCTGGGAAAGGTACTTTCCCGTTATTATAACGCTAATTGCAATATTGCTTTGCGTGCTGATGTATTTCTGGGTGAAGAGATGATCTTGATAAGATAAGTGGCTGGCCTGTATTGTTGTTATTCACGCCCTGCAAGACGGTGCACACTTTATTTTAATAATTTTGTTATTATTATTTCATTTTTATTTTGGTTTATTTATAGTATATTTGCTATAAATAAACCTATCGTCATGTTTGCAGGTAATCCTAAGTACAAAGAAGTTTTTTATAGCAAGGTGCACAATACACGTTTCTATATGCCCGAAGATATTGCTGCGGGATATCACCTGAGCCGCTATGTAGCTGCCGGTGCGCAAAATATATATGCCGGTGCGGGCGCCACTAAAGATCTGCTGGATGCGATGATGGATAAAATGCTGGAACGCTGCAACGATGAAAAAAATGTAAAAACCCTGCGCACCGATATTGCCACGCTTGCCAATAACATCAAGTACCGTCTGCGCTACCCGGTTGATGAAGATTGTGGCCTTCGTATGGGTGCTATATATTGCTTTGTAGATGGTGAAAACCCAGATACAACAGAAGATTATTACACCCGCCGCAAAGTAGCACTGGCTAAAGGCGATGCCACACAAAATATACTACCCGACCCCGAACTGTACGCTTTTTTTTTAAGCATTGGCATACCATACACACCGGCATGGAGCGAGCTATCCGCTACTTTGACAAATACGAACTATTTCAGCCAAAGGCAGGAAGCGCTGAACGCATTGCAACCACAGCCCTCCAATCGGTAGCTGATAAAGTTGACCAGTGGTACGACAGCTTTTGGGATATATCTATGAAATACTGCGAAGGCAATATTGCGGAGGCTGAGCAGTTTATGGATACATCGGTATTTATGTACTACTACCGTATACGCCAGAAGGCAGCTTACGTACAATGGCATAACGAGCAACTAAAAAAGAAGGAATAAAAAAAGCGGATCATCATCCGCTTTTTATCTATTTAGCAATTGTAATGAGCAATGCTAATATGGGGATAGACTCATAGAGGTAATGTAATAGTTTGCTTTAAAGATAAATAAATATATTGGGTTCTATGCACTCCATACAGCCTAATTCCTGTTTCAGTATTGATGTTGCGTTGCTTATAGCATAGTTTTTTTACTTTTATTATTGCATGTTTATCCGTTTGTTGTTTGGCTTGTTAGCTTTTTGTTGGGTAGTGCCTGTACAGGCACAGGCTATTTACGAGGTAAGGAAGGGTAGCATCAGTTTCCATTCCGATGCCCCGCAGGAGTTGATACGTGCCTCGTCCGACAAGCTGCAGGGCATATTTGACATCAGCAAAAAGACCTTTGC
Source organism: Bacteroidota bacterium (assembly GCA_023436685.1). GTDB lineage: Bacteria > Bacteroidota > Bacteroidia > Chitinophagales > Chitinophagaceae > Polluticoccus. Next base: position 5,077 of record JAEZIL010000147.1, read on the forward strand.
TTTCCGTATCGATATCATCAGCTTCATAGGTTTCAACAGTCCGTTGCAGCGCGAGCATTTCAACGAAAATTATATGGAAACGCCAACTTATCCGCAGGCAGTATTCATGGGCAAGGTGATAGAAGATACCGACCTGACAAAGGATGGCGAATACAGCCTGCGCGCTAAGGGCAAGCTGAAAATACATGGCATAGAGCGCGAGCGTATCATAAATGTACGCCTTACCGTATCGG
>JAEZIL010000270.1 GCA_023436685.1 Bacteroidota bacterium
ATCCAATACTGTATAACCATCGAATTGGTCGCTTACTACTTTTGCCTTCTGGTTGAATTTGGTAGCATCTTCAGGTGTCCACCAGTCATTCAGGTTGCCCTCAGCATCGTACTGACGGCCCTGATCATCGAAGCCGTGCGTCATTTCATGGCCTATTACAGCACCAATACCACCATAGTTTATGGCATCATCCGCATCTTGCTCGAAGAATGGGAACTGGAGGATACCGGCAGGGAAAACGATCTCGTTAAATGCCGGGTTATAATAAGCATTTACAGTAGGCGGCGTCATTTGCCATTCTGTTTTATCAACAGGTTTACCCAGCTTATTGATCATATAATCGTAATCGAAAGCCGATGAAGCCAGTATATTTTTCACATAATCATTTCCTGATATTTCCAATTTATTATAGTCTCTCCATTTGTCAGGATATCCTATCTTCTTAAGGAATGTATTCAGTTTGGCCAATGCTTTTTGCTTAGTAATATCAGACATCCAGTCAAGGCGCTTAATACGGTCGGCATATGTTTGCTGCAAGTTATCTACCAGCTCAAGCATGCGTTTCTTAGCTTCAGGCTTAAAGTGTTTGTCAACATACATTTGGCCCAGCAGTTCGCCTACGGAACCATCTGTAACTTGCAATACACGTTTCCAGCGTGGTTTTTGCTCTTGTTGGCCTCTTACCGTTTTACCATAGAAATCGAAACGCGCATTATCGAAATTGCTGCTCAGATAAGGAGCCATATCGTTTACAGCATGAAATTTCATGTATTTTTTCCATACATCAATAGGTGTAGCTTTCAGCTGTTTTGATATTTCCTGGAAGAATTTAGGCTGGCCCACCAGGAACGAATCGTTGGGGTTAGCCTTGAGGTTTTTCAAAATAGCTGCCCAGTCCATACCGGGGGTTAGCTTGTTCATACTTGCAGCATTGTACTTATTGTACAACTTATATGGGTCGCGCATTTCTACGCGTGTCATTGATGCTCCTGCCAAAGCAGTTTCCAACTTATAGATATCAGCCGCATCTTTCTTTGCAGTAGCACTATCGCTGCCCATCATGCTTAGCATTCTCACCAGGTAAGCCTGGTAAGCTTCACGCACTTTAGCTGTGCGGGCGTCTTTATTAAAATAATAATCGCGATCGGGTAAGCCTAAACCACCCTGAAAGAACTGGCCAACCTGGTTGGTTACATTTTTATCATCGGGTGCCACCCAAAATGCAAACAACTGCCCAATACCTTGCGTATGTTGCAGTGTTATTTCATTAATAAGGCCATTAGCATCAGTTATCGCATCAATACGGCAAAGTATGCCGTTCATAGGTGTAAGCCCTGCTTTTTCAATAGCTGCACTATCCATACCGCTGCGGTACATATCGCCCACTTTCTGTTCGGCACTGCCTTTTTTAGCATTTTTAGTAGCGGCAGCTTCTTCCAGGAGGTCATGCAGCGCTTTATAATTATTCTCTTGCAGCAGGTTAAAGCTACCCCAGCGTGTTTCCGATGCCGGTATAGGTGTATTCTTTAACCATGTACCGTTTGCATACAGGAAAAAGTTATCGCCCGGGCGCACGGTAGTATCCATATTGGCAGGGTCCAGCAATTTGCGCGCTTCCTTTGCGCTCTCTTTGCCTTCCTTTTGTTGGCATGCGCCTAGCGACAGAACTGCAGCCGCAGCCAGAAGTGTGTGTGTTAATTTCATCCTTATTTGATGTTTAAGAGGCACAAATGTACAAATAAACCAATGCGATTGGTTAAGATGCCTATATCTTTAACGGGTGAAAATACGGGGGAATTGTAGCAGGCCTTATGCTATTCGCCGCCAGTCACGCTTTATTTGCCTCACCTCTACTATTGCTTGAAACAGATACATTTTGCCTGTAGTCAGCTCCATACATTTACTCCGGGTACGCAATTCTTCAACTTTCTCGAAAAACCTGCCGTCCGATTCAAACCAGTCACCCGCTTCCAGGTCGTCTACCAATAAATATCCGGGCTTGGGTTCGTCGTAGCGATATAATGCCTTGAAAAGATTCATATCGCTACATGTACTGGCAGCAGGATTATGGAGGTATGTTATTAGCGCTTTTTCTACATCTTTAGGAAATATACTTTTCCCAATAAAGGGTATTAACACGTGCCTGAACTGTGTTTTCCATTCTCCACCGTGCGGTGCTACTTTATTCTTAAAATGCTCATATGTTAACAGGTGAGCTATTTCGTGCAATAAAGTGATTAAAAAGCTATAGGGGTTTAAATTAATATTAACACTGATCTGGTGATATGGATAAGTTTTTGTTGGGTTTCTATAGTCGCCCAAAACGCTCTTCCTTTCCCTTGTAAGGTTTAAATATATGGTGTGCTGCCTGAAGTAAGGCATTACCATTTCAAAAGTATTCTTAGGTAAAAAATGCTGTAAGTATTTTAACGACGTTTCCTGCTTTGCCATGTTATTTCACGTTCCGGGCCATTTTCGATAATATTATTGTTTCTGTTGCCGAATACACCACATAGATGCCTAATAACATAAATAATGATGGTTTGTGAACATTGGGCTTGTTCACCATAGCATATGTTAGAATAGATATCATACACACAAAAAGCTTTAAGAATGATGAGGCATAAACGCCTCTCACAAACGCATCGGGCCTGGCCCCTATTTGTTTAGTAACTAAAACATAGCTAATAACGCTGAGCAATGCCATTACACCATTACCCGTCATAAGCACTCCATAACTAAATTCAGGTGCGTTTATTTTAAGTGCATAAAATACGCCACTTAAAACCAGGAATATAATTATAACAATCGCTATATAACTACCTTTCATTTTTGGGGTTTATTAAATATTCTAATGATCTGCCAAAGCGATACTCCTAACGCTATTACGGGCAATAAAATTATAAATAAGGGAAATTTCCACCCGGTAATGCCGTCAAGTTTATTACCCGCCCATACAGCTAGCAATAATAGAATCATCCACTGGGTGCCTAAACCCACATAGCGCATTACACTTCTGTTTGTTTCTCTTGGTTCGGTCACTTTCGCTTATCTTTTTGTATATTTTGTACTGCGGCCTGCTTTATTTGCTTGTTTTGAGGCACAATACTATTCATATCCTCCTGTCTCACCTTCCTCATATCTAATCTGGCGGTATCACGCTCTTTCTCCTTACCGGCTATTATACGTTTAATATTATCCTCGTACTGCTGCTGCGCGGCTACAAGGTCGGTTAGCGAATCTACACTTTGTTTCAACTTTATGGTTTGCAAACGAGCTTTATCATTTCCATAACCTGGTATATAATACTTTAGTGGCGTAAGCAACATAATACTTACGGTTATTAAAACGATTACAACTAACAAGCTGCTACCAAGTATGTACAGTTTTCCCATACTCAGTTTATACGAACTTACTTCCTCCATCGATTCTTCATCGATAAACGTCATCCGATACTCCCTGCCCAGCCGCTCAAAAATATTACCTTTCAATCGTCGTTTGCTCATACGGGCTTGCAATTTACGTTTTCGGCCAAACATATAATGCAGTAATTCACTGAGGCAGCTTTAACTTTAAATTAAATTATTTACACATTTATAGTAGGCTTATAAAGTGTTTTTTTAACTATTTTTGAAGGTATTGGGTTCTCTGGATCTCCAGAAATGGAACGCAAAATATTTTTTTAGTTTTTCAGTTATATATTGAAGCAAAGACATTAGCACTTTGAGCTTAAGAACCATATTATCATTAATATTCATATTTTTAGTCTCCTTCGTTTTTATATTACCGGCTTCTGCACAAAAGGTAAACAACGATAGCCTGGCTATTGCGCGCAAGCGTATGCAAGACTCTACCAATAATGCACGCAAAATATACTTTGACAGCCTTAGAGCAGAAAGACAAAGGGTGAACGATAGTATGAAAGCTGCCAGGAAGGTAATTACCGATAGTATTGCAGCTGTAAGAAAGTATCGGGAAAGTAAACGATATACAGATAGCGTGGCTGCTGTCCGTAAACACAGGACAGATTCTATACAGGCTGTGAGAACAGCTTATTTCGACTCTCTTAAGGCTGCACGCAAAGCCATTACCGATAGTACGGTTGCCGCACGCAAAGCCATTACCGACAGTGTCAGGGCTATACAAAAGAAACGAACCGACAGCCTGGCGGTAGTGCGTAAATACAGGGAAAGTAAACGGTATGCCGATAGTGTAGCTGTGGTGCGCCAGGCTAAATTAGACAGTATAAAAGCCGTCAGGAAGGTGTTTAACGATAGTGTTGCCGCTGCTCGGAAGCATATGAACGACAGCATGTCGGCAGCACGTAAGGCCTACAACGATAGTGTAGTGGCTGCACGTACAAAATTTACCGATAGTCTTAAAATAGTAAGAAAGGCACGTACCGATAGCTTGGCTAAAGTAAAAGAGAAACGGGAAAAAGACCAGAAGGCCCGGGCCAAGCTCAAAGAAGAAAAAATGCAATTGGCGCTTGAGTTGAAGATAAATAAGAAACGACAAGCCTGGAGTAATGAAAAGATGCTGAAGAAGAAATGGGGGGTGCCGCGGCAAGTGGTTCAAAATACATTTACAAGGTATAACTACTACTTTAATACCGATAAAAAAATGGACGAAGCGCTGGATAATATGCAGCGCGCATCGCGCGATAATTACGACTCTCTATTGGCATTGTTCCCATTTGACCCCGATAGGGATTCTTCCTTGCTGTCGCAAGACATGGATAGCATCATTCAAAAAGCCTCTGTAGGGATACAAATACACGACCCCCGTACCAAATGGGGCGACGACCTGTATCTCCTGATGGGGCAAGCATATTATTATAAGGCCGACTACGACAATGCTGCTACCGCATTCCGTTATACCCTTAGCCTTCGCGATAAAAAGAAGAAAAAAAACAACAGTTCCTCTTCCCGAACTAAATCTAAGGCGCCATCTATTGCACAAGCCGATAATAATAAACCGCTCGATTTCCTTAAGCACCGTTCAGTACATAACGAGGCTCTCTTATGGCTGGCCCGTACTTATACCGAATGGAAGCAAGAAGGTAATGCAGAATCGGTGCTGGACCTTTTGGAGACCGACCCTAATTACCCCAAATCACTAAGAGGCCGCCTGGCCCTTGAACGGGCATACCTTGCACTAAGCCAAAAC
>JAEZIL010000293.1 GCA_023436685.1 Bacteroidota bacterium
CAACAAGACGCTAATCTTGCTGAAGGCGAGGCAAGGAAGCTAACAAGAAGACAACACGCGGGATGGAATTTAGATATAGATGCTACAGGTAGACCTATATATTCATCAGATCCAGCAGATAGAGGCATGTCTTGGTTCCCTGGTTATGCTATTAATCAGGAAACAGGAGAACGTTTGAATATTGTTTTCGGGGAAGATTCTTACCTGCAAAATGCCAACGGTAGTGATATGATTTGGAATCCGACATCTGAGGGTATTGTTGTTGATGAACAGACACAGTTAACAACTCAGGTAATTGGTGGTAAACACTTCATCTATATTTCCAATACTAAATATGATGAAGGTAGGTTCCTAAATCAGAAAATTGGCAGCGGCGTTGTTGCTGATGTAAGAGATGCTTACCTTACTATGATATATACAGGTATTCCATTGTTGAACCAAGGTTTCCAATTCAAATCACTGGCAGATGGATTAATTCCTAGCGAAGCAAGGTTACAGTTCCGTGTACAACGTCCATATGCTTTCTTCAATCCAGGTACTGGTGCTTTGAGAAATAATGGAGCTCCTCTTTATACATTCTCTACCAAAGATCTGGCTCCCCAAAAGCTATCGGATAATACAAATGCTGACAAACAAGTCCTTTTAGATAGGATACAGGCTGTGCCTAATCCATATTATGGATACGCTGGCTATGAAGCAAGTTCGCTTGATACACGTGTACGTATAGTAAATCTGCCTAAGAAGGCTACTGTTAATATTTATTCACTTGATGGTGCTCTAATTCAAAGGTTAGAAAAGGATAATGCTAATGCGGCATACATTGATTGGAATGTACGTAATAGTAAGGGCTTACCAATAGCTGGAGGTATGTATCTGATACATGTTAAAGCTGAAGGTATTGGTGAAACTGTTATCCGTTGGTTCGGAGCTATGCGTCCATTAAATGTTATTCAATACTAATAAATTACAAATTGAGGGCCGTTTATAGCGGCTCTCATGTAAATATTCATACTTAATTAATTATGAAAAAATTATTAACAGGAACTGTACTGGTGGTATGTGCGGCAGGGATTGCTACCCCTTCTTTTGCAGGTAATAAAGATAGGATTGGCCAAGCGGGTGCAACGGAGTTACTCATTAACCCATGGGGCCAAAGCAATGGTGTATTTGGTCAAAATACTGCTCAGGTAAAGGGTATTGAAGCATTTAAGACTAACATTGCAGGCTTGGCTTTTGTTGAGAAAACAGAATTGGGAGTTGCTTATTCTGCATATTTAAGTGGTAGTCAAGTAGGTATTAGTAATTTAGGCTTTGCTCAAAAGCTGGGTAACTTTGGTGTACTAGGTGCTAATATAATGGCTATGAGCTTTGGTGAAATAGCATCGACTAACTATAATAATCCCGAAGGTGGCATTGGTACATATACACCTCAATTTTTTAATGCTACGGTAGGCTTTGCAAAGGCTTTTTCTAACAGCATTCATGCGGGTGTAGGCGTTACGTTTGTTTCTGAACAAATTGCTAGTATTCGTGCTAACGGTGCTGCATTTGAAGCCGGCATCCAGTATGTAACCGGTAAAAGAGATAATTTCCATTTTGGTATTACCCTTCGCAACATGGGTACTGGCATGAGGTTTAGTGGTAGTGGCTTTTCAATACAAAGTGAAGCGCCCGATAATATCAGCTATACTTTGAATAGAGATATTCCTTCTGAGAAATTTGAGCTGCCAACGTATCTTAATTTTGGTATAGCTTACGATTTCTACCTTGATGAAAACAGAATAGCTGCTGAGGATGTTCAAAAAACCGAAACTGCTGATAATAAAACAATGCCTAAACATAGGTTAACACCTATGGTTAGCTTTACATCTAATTCGTTTAATAACGATTTCATTGGCGGAGGTGTAGAATATTCTTTTAAAGAGATGTTTATGATTCGTGCCGCTTATCGCTACGAACAGAATATAGGTGATGCTCTAAATAGTACTACCTTTTATACAGGCTTCAGTGCAGGTGCTACTATCCAACACCGTATAGGAGATAAAGGCCCTATGATTGGTATAGATTACGCATACAAACCAACCGTACGCCCTAATAATGGTGTACACACTTTTGGCTTGCGTCTATTGCGCTAATTAGTTTAAAATCTTTATTTTTATTCAATACAACGCTCTTGTCAACAGGAGCGTTGTATTTTTCTTTAAATCGAATAAGTGATAAATATGGCTGGAGTAAATTATGTAACAAAGGAGGCCTTAGAGCAAATGAAGGAAGAGCTAAACCAGCTCAAAACAGCAGGACGCGCGGAAATAGCCCGCCAAATTGCAGAAGCAAGGGAGAAGGGCGATCTAAAGGAAAATGCGGAGTATGATGCTGCAAAGGAAGCTCAAGGACTGCATGAAGCTAAGGTAGCGCAATTAGAAAGCGTTATTGCTACTGCACGTATAATAGATGCAAAAGATTTAGATAGCAGTAAGGTTTCTATTTTGAGCAAGGTAAAACTCACCAATCTTAAGACTAAGAAGAGTGTAGAATATCAAATTGTATCTGAACAAGAGGCTGATTTGAAAGTTGGTAAAATATCAGTCACTTCACCAATTGGCAAAGGTTTATTGGGTAAGAAAGAAGGCGATATTGCAGAAGTTGTAGCTCCCGGCGGCACTTTGCAATTTAAAATAGATAAGATTTCGCTATAATGTCTAGTGTATTTACGAAAATAATACAGGGAGAGATACCATCGTATAAAATAGCAGAGAACGAAAAGTTTTTTGCTTTCCTTGATATCTTTCCTTTAGTAAAAGGACATGTTTTGGTTATACCTAAGGTGGAAGTAGATAAATTTTTTGACCTGGATGATGAAATATTGGCTCAATGGTTTTCTTTTTCGAAACCTATAGCTAGAGCTATTGAAAAGGCTTTTGATTGTAACAGATGTGGTATTAGTGTCATTGGACTTGAAGTGCCTCATGCCCATATGCATCTGTTGCCAATTAACTCCTCAGATGATTTAAATTTTACAAGGCCTAAACTAAAATTATCAGGAGGAGAGTTAAAAGACGTGCAAAATAGAATTTTGCAAAATCTATAAAGGGGCTTTCGCCCCTTTTATTTTAGTACAACTTTTTGAATAACGCTCCATGCTTGGGGTTTATCAATAAATAGAGGCTTTGTTTTACTCCATGTATCTTTAAAAAAATCGGAAAAGCGGTAATGATTTAAGCTGTCTTCACTCTCCCATATGCTATATGTAAAGAAGATATTAGAGTGATGTGCGTCTTGCCATAATTCCAGGTGTTTGCAGCCTGTAAAATTGCGTATAGTATGTTTTCTTTCTTCAAAAAGCAATTGAAACTCATTGACCTTTTCAGGGTCAAAATTCATTTGTACGATACGTACTATCATCCAAAGGTTATTTTAATTGTATTGTAAATAAGGTGCTGGCCCCGATGCAATTTAAGCCCGAAAAGACTGGCAGCTTTGCCTCTGTTTACTGCTATTTCTAAATAGCCTGAACTATTGAATCTGCAAAGTTTATCACCTTCCTTCACGCTATAATAATGGGTACTGATCTCTGTTATTGTTTCTCCACGTGTAAACTCAATTTTAAAATGCCTGCCGGCGCTAATACGTTCAAATTCAGGTTGCGTAATATTTAGAACCACATTTTCAAAACGATCAATGTGTATTACCTGGCATTCAATAAAATTACTTTCAATTCGTGCATTGCAGTGTTGAGGTGCATTTTTCAATTCGCATACTTCAAGCCCCAAATCATGAGGGGTAGAGGTTTGTAGTTGTTTAATGATAATAGCTGCTTTTTCGACCCACGTTTGCAAAAATGCCTCTTCTGTTAAATCAAAGCATTTCCATACAAGACTTAAATCCTTGCCAAAAGCAAGCGATAGAATTCCATTATCGGGCGCAAAGAAATAGTGGCCATCCTTCTCGCAAACCAGAAGCCTGGGCACGCTTTCTGAAAAAATATCGAAAAGAAGCAGATGACAAGTATGCTCAGGAAAGTTTTTATATGATGCTACGAGCAAATAAGCCGCTTGTTGTAGGTGAAATGGTTCTATAAGATGAGTGATATCAATGATGGGTATCTCTTGCAGGTGTTGCATCAAAATGCCTTTTACAGATGCTATTGAGGCATCTTGCAATCCAAAATCTGACAAGAGGGTGATACAACTCATGGTCCTTGACAGCAAAAGTAAATGGGATGACTTGCAATGCAAAGCAATAGGAGGTAATTGGTAAAATATTTATAGCAGATACGCGTTATATTTATACCTGTAAATTTGTACAATGTTCCATCGCTTATCGTCCAAAAATACATTCCTCATTTGCCTCTCATTAGTATTGCTTTCGCTTTTCAATACAAGTTGTAAGAAAGAAAGAATATTAACATCAGGTGGGGAAATTAGCTTTTCTGTTGATACACTTACATTCGATACTGTATTTACAGCCTATGCTTCGTTTACTTGCAGCCTGAAGATATATAATCCGCAAAATCAGAAAGTAACATTAAGCTCAATTAGGTTAGAAGACGCTAACTCATTTTTTAATCTAAACGTAAATGGAATTAATGGCAATTCAGTAAGTAATATTGAAATAGCTGCCAATGACAGTATTTATGTCTTTGCAACGGTTAACATAGATCCTAAAAACGAGAATAATCCATATATTATTAGCGATAGATTGATTGCCACCTTAAATGGTAAAGAGTTTTCTTTACCATTAATAGCTTACGGCCAGGATGCTTATTATATTGATGGAGAATATTTACAAACGACTACATGGAAAACAGATAAACCGTATGTTATTATACATAGCGCTGCCGTTGATAAAAATCAGACGTTGACTATACCTGCAGGGTGTAAAGTTTATATGAATGGGGATTCTCGCTTGTTGGTATTGGGTACATTAAAGGTCTTAGGCACGAAAGAAGATAGCGTAGTATTTCAGGGAAGCAGGTTGGATAGGGGATATTTTGGTAATGAAGGTTATCCCGGAGAATGGGGTGGTATATATTTTGACTCATTTAGTGTAAATAACGAAATAAGGTATGCGGTGTTGAAAAACTGTGGCAATACCGCACTAGGTGCTCAACCGGCAGCTATTCAACTTTCACCATACTATGGCTCAAGTAATAATCCTCAATTAACCATTAGCAATACTATTATCGAAAATTCTATTGGATATGGTATACTGTGTTTTCAAGGATATTTGAAAGCCGAGAATTGCTTAATCCACACTTGTGGTGCACAGGCCATAGGCATATTGCAGGGTGGTAATTATGAAATAACCAATTGCGACTTTGTAATATATGGCACCGATAAAGTTAATCATCAACAAGAGCCTACTGCAGCAATTTTAAATTATTTTAAAAATGATGCAACGAATGAAATCTTCGTTAGCGATCTTAATGCTACCTTGAAAAACTGTGTGATATGGGGTGGATTGGAAGATGAATTTTTTACAAGTAAAGTAGACGATACAAGGGTGCAGTTCAATTTAACATTAGATCATTGCCTGATAAAAACCAAAGAATTGACTTCTTACGTTAATAATAATGGGACAATATTAAATAGGGATCCGATGTTTGTTGACTATATTAAATGGGATTATCGTCCACAAGCGGGCTCCCCTTTAATTGATGCTGGTGTGCCCGGCGTCAGCGACGATATTACAGGCAAGCCACGCAGCGGTGCAATTGATATTGGTTGTTATGAATACTAACTCTTGTTAGCATTATTATCAAACAGGTCATCAATTTTTGCCGTACGATAAGCAAAAATCGCTTTCAGCTGTTTTCTAATAAACAGAAAATGAGCAATCTCTCCAATTATACCTAACGGGAGCTCATATGTAACTATATCGGTCATCAACACACCCTTTTCTTGTTGTTCAAAAATATGCTCATGATGCCATAGCTTATAAGGGCCTTTTTTCTGCTTATCTACAAAACTATGATGCTTTAACACTTGTGTTATTTCCGTCACCCATGTCAATGGTACCTTTAGTAGTGGCGATACCTTATAAGTAATGAGTTGACCTTCAAACAAGCCTTCAGAAGTGTCACATTGGGAAGTTATACGAAAATTCATATACGGTGGCGTAATTGTTGCCAGGTTTAAAGGGCTGCAAAAGAAATCCCATAACTCTTCAATACTTGCATTTATAAGTTGGGTAGATTTTAATACATGTTTAGCCATATGCAAATATGTCATTAATATCGTACCTATTTATAGGGCTATCAACTGGCATAGAAAATTATATGGTAATTTAGAGTACACATTTTATGAAAGGCTTCATTTTTACAAAATATACTGAAGAAAGTAACGGTAAGTCGCCGTTTGATAAGCTTTTGAATCTTTTTATGGAGTTATTGCATTACACAAGTGGTGATGCAACGGAAGCATTAGATTGGCTTACACAATTAGACAGGAAACATCAGCTTACCGATGAAGAGTATGGTATTGGTGACTTTATTGAAGAAATGAAGCAAAAGGGTTATCTGGAAGAAAATGAACGTAACGGCGCCTTCAAGATAACTGCTAAAACAGAAATGACCATTCGTAAGCGCTCTTTAGAGGAGATTTTTGGCAAGTTGAAGAAAGCTAATAGAGGCAATCATCACACTTTCAAAAATGGCCAGGGAGATGAAGTTAACCCTGAAATAAGACCATACGAATTTGGGGATCTTTTAGAGACCATTGATTATACAGGCAGTTTAAAAAACTCTTTTATTAATCATGGTGTGGAACAATTGAAATTAGAGCAGGGAGATCTGGAGGTCCATGAGATGGACTATAAGACGCAAACTTCTACTGTATTGATGATTGATATTTCACACTCAATGATTTTGTATGGTGAAGACAGAATTACGCCTGCTAAGAAAGTGGCTATGGCCTTGAGTGAGTTGATAACTACACGGTATCCTAAAGATACATTGGATATAGTGGTGTTTGGAAATGATGCAGAACAAATAGAGATGAAAGATTTGCCTTACCTGCAGGTTGGCCCTTATCATACAAATACCGTTGCAGGCCTTGAGCTGGCAATGGATCTGCTCCGCAGGCGCAAGAACCCTAATAAGCAGATTTTTATGATAACTGACGGTAAACCTACTTGCCTGAAGATTGGGAATAAATACTATAAGAATAGCTTTGGAATAGATAGTAAGATATTAAACCGTACTTTGAATCTGGCAGGTCAGTTAAAGCGGATGAAAATTCCAGTTATTACTTTTATGATAGCAAGCGATCCCTATTTGCAGGCATTCGTACGTAATTTTACCGAGGTAAATGGAGGGAAAGCTTTCTATTCCTCACTAGATGGGCTGGGCCAATTCGTATTTGAAGACTAAGAGCGAAATAAAAGGAAACGGCTAAGGTAGTTTAGCTCACCAGCGTACCCACTGCCTTGCCGGTAATTACATCAAGTAGGTTGCCGGTTGCATTCATGTCAAATACTATAATAGGCAGATTGTTTTCCTGGCAAAGCGTAAAGGCAGTCATATCCATTACTTTCAGTTCTTTACTGATTACTTCAGCAAAAGTTAGCTTATCATAGCGGGTGGCGCTTTTATCTTTTTCAGGGTCGGCAGTATAAATACCATCAACCCGTGTACCTTTCAGTATCACATCAGCATTTATTTCAATTGCCCTTAGCGAACCGGCAGTATCAGTAGTAAAGTAAGGGTTACCTGTACCCGCGCCAAATATTACAACACGCCCTTTTTCCAAATGCCGAATGGCACGTCTGCGTATATAAGGTTCAGCAATTTGCTCCATTTTTATAGCACTTTGCAGGCGGGTTTTAACGCCAACCTTTTCAAGGGATGCCTGAAGCGCCATGCCATTTATCACAGTAGCCAGCATACCCATATAATCGCCTTGGGCACGTTCAATGCCTGTTTCTGCCTCGTTCATGCCTCTGTAAATATTACCGCCTCCTATTACTATGGCTACCTGTACCCCCAAATCGGTAATAGCTTTTATATCAAGCGCATATTGCTCCAGCATTTTAGGGTCAAGTCCGAAGTTACGGTCGCCCATCAACGATTCCCCTGAAAGCTTTAATAATACACGGTTGAATTTAGGTAACATGTTTTTGCTGATTTGTTTGCAAAGAAATAAAACTATTAAGATACTATGGCCTTTTTTCTTTTAGCAAAAAAAGTTATTGCGCCTACAATATTAGTCATTGAATGATAACGCTTTAATCTCATCTATAACTAAAGGTTGACTGCATTCATCTCCCCAAAAATAAATACAAACGTTGTCAAAGTCATCTTTAGGAATCTTTGTGTCGATATACAGGCTTTTGGTTGTCCCGTTATCGAGCCAACGGAACAAACGGATCATGTTTTCTTTCACAATCACATCTCCTTTTTTAAAACGTACAACAAACTGTGTCATACGCCAGGCCTCCCATTCTTTAAAAATACTCCGGAATGTGCCCTGCACGCGTAGCCACTTTGCATTGCGGCGTGTATAGCTGAACTTGTATTCTTTACTCGAAGATCGCTCGTTTATAAATAAAGAACAATGGCCTTGAATGGTTAAAGAAGAATCTTTCACTGTACTGCTATCGCAATCTTCAAAGTTATTGATATACAGTAGTGTCATCTCTTTTGGTGTTCCCTCAAAAATATCTTTAGCATCTTTTAGTTTTTCTACTTCCGGGCCTACACGATATCTATATATTACCTTCCAATAGTATGGGTTTGTCATTCCCCACGAATCGTATAGTCCTTGCCCTGCATGGGCATTGTATGTAAACCAAATGTTGAAGTATGCGAGTAAAACGATAATAGGTATTGCTATTCGTTTTAATGTACGTTTACCTGACAGGTATTGCAGAAATGAAGCGAAAGGGAATAAAATAATTGGGTAGCTCTGTATCATAGCGCGGCCGCCGGTACCGCCATACCACCAAATATCCCAGGCTGAAACGATGTACAAGTTCAAAATAAAGAAACTAAGGATGGCTACTTTATTTTTTCCGGTTTTCAGAAATGGTATTATTCCTATCAAGCTACATATCATCACCGGGGTATATGTTATCCACCCGCTTCTATAGCTAAACATATAATTTCCTAAGTGAGGTTTGAACCACGAAAAAGTTTTATCCTGATAGCTATAAACAAAGAATTCATCAGCAACGTATTTCCAGTAGATAATTTGAATACTGCCCACTATACCAATGCATAAAATACAAATACAGATTTTAGGCAACTGACTGTTTAAAAAACTGATCTTTTCTCTAAGGGCCCCTGGTGATAATCTTTCCATCCCCCATAATAGTGGGATGAGGATACATATAATTTCAGAAGGGCGGGTTAGTACTGCAAGACCACATAATAGCCCAATACTTATGGCATATTTATAACTTGGATTTCTATAAAAATGATAAGTATTTAAAAGTAAAAACACATAAACAGTAAATAGCCAATTATGTGTTAGGGCACCATCAATTGAGGTATAATTCAGGTAGTTAGTTCCAAATACAAGCAAGAGTAGCATAGCTGCCCCTATTCTGTCACTGTAAAAAAGCAACAGTATTTTCCTAAAAAACCAAACCCCAACCAGCCCCACCAATAAGCTGCCAATCTGTATAGCAAATTGATAGGGAACCGAGAACCCATCGGCCTCATAGCCAAGCTTAGGTGCCAGAAAATGTGCAGTAAAAAAGAATGGTGAATACATCACGGCCATACCTGCCGAATAGGTATTTACCCTGCCTCCATTTGGAGCTACGAAAGATTGATCGAATCGGGGGGTGAAGTTATATTTATTGATTATGCTATCTCCGAAGCGTTGTTGTTTAAGATCTTTATAAATAAATAAGGATGGTAAATACCAATAATATCCGCTAACGTCCCATCCAAGCGATGATTCACCAGCGGCTTTGCCCCATTTAGGATAAAAACTAAATGTAGCATAGCACATTAATACCAGGCAGGCAATAAAGGAGTATTTAGATAGACGGTTGCTATTCATAAAATTTATTGTGGTTCACACTACAAATAATAATAAATGGATATTATTTTTCAGTTAAAGTGAGTATCTTAATACGTGCTAAACTAAATTTTTATTGCTGTAACTAGATAGCTGGCTTATCTAAATTAAAAACATGGCGCAAACTATACTACTGGTTGAAGACGAAAAAAAAATTGCTGATACCATCAAATCGGGATTAAGCGAACATGGCTATAGTGTATCAACGGCATACGATGGACTTGATGCAAAGGAGCTAATTGAGAATAACAAATATGATCTGATTATCCTTGATATTAATTTGCCATCGATAAATGGTTATGAATTGTGTACGATGATAAGGGAAAAAGACAAAATGACCCCAATTGTACTGCTTACAGCCTTAAACTTAACCGAGAATAAAGTACAGGGTTTGGAACTGGGGGCTGATGACTATATTGCTAAGCCTTTTGAGTTTAGGGAGTTAGTAGCGAGAATAAGAGCCTTATTACGGCGTATGGAAACACGTGAAATGCCTAATGAGGAAAAAATATTAAAAATAGCCAATCTAGAACTGAACCTCGATAGTAAAGAAGTAAAACGCGATAATCAAAAAATCAGCCTTACAGCTAAAGAATTTCAATTGCTAGAATACTTTTTGCGTAACAGAGGTAAAGTAGTGTCGAGGGCTGATATAGCACGGAGCGTATGGGATATCAATTTCGATACGCAAACCAATGTGATAGATGTGTATATCAACTTTCTTCGTAAGAAAATAGACAAACAATTTACACCTAAATTAATACACACTCATGTAGGTATTGGATATGTACTAAAAGCAGAAGCTGATTAATGGGAATTAAAAACCGTATTACACTTACATTTACTCTTATTGTAACAGTAATACTTTTGCTGTTATGTAGTGCCGTATATGTATTCTCGCATAGCGACCGTGTCGATCATTTTCGGCAAAGGTTGGATGCAAAAGCTAATAATACTGCCATCCTGATTAATACCAGGGCGTTCTCAAAAGATATGTTAAGTATGGTTAATGAATCCGTACTTAGTTCATTAATGAGGAAAAGTATACGAGTGTATGAACATAAAGGAGATCAATTCTATGAGATATTCACATATGACGATGCCGGAGCGACACCATTGAATCTGCAGCGAGGCATACTAAATATTCTCTCTAAGAAAAAGAAATTCTTTTTTAAAGATGGCGAGAGGACTGGTATTGCATTAGAACGCAAGCTGGGAGATAGTAGGCTTATAGTTCTTGTCTCAGCATTCGACGAAAAGTCGGCTATATGGTTATCACAACTAAGTACTATTCTTATTATTTTCTTTTTTGCCAGTATAGCCGTGTCTTTTGGTATAGTGTATATGTTTGCTTCAAAAATAGTATCATCAATTAGTAATATAAGCGATGAAATATATCACATATCATCTGCCAATCTTTCCCAACGGTTGTATTTTGGTGAGGGTAAAGATGAGCTAGGTAAGTTGGCCGCAAATGTTAACAAATTACTTGATAAACTTCAGGCATCGCTAGATACGCAAAGAAGGTTTATTGCAAATGCTTCGCATGAATTGGCTACACCACTTACATCTATCATTAGCCAAATGGACGTTGCACTACAAAAAGAACGTAGCAATGAAGAATATAAGAAGGTAATAACATCTGTAAAGGATGATATGCGAAGGCTGGCATTATTACTAAAAAGCCTTCTTGAAATTGCAAAAGCCAGTGGTTCTCCTGGTGGTATAGAGTTATCAACCGTACGTATCGACGAATTACTTATGTCGCTACCTGCAGATATAAAGAGAATAAGTCAATTATATGATGTAAGGTTAGACTTTGATGATTTTGCTGATGATGATACTGCTTTCTGTGTTTATGGCAATCCCGCATTGTTATATAGTGCTTTAAGAAACATTGTTCATAACGCATGTAAATTCTCCCGTACAAAAATTGCATATGTTTATCTGGGCTTTACTGATACTCACATTACCGTTTCGGTTCAGGACGATGGTCCCGGGATAGCGCCAGAAGATTACGATCTGATATTCCAGCCGTTTTTCAGAGGCTATAAGCAAGATAATTTAATATATGGTACAGGTTTGGGATTAGCTCTAACTCAACGAATTGTGAGCCTGCATAAAGGGCAAATAGTGGTTGATACAGAAGTAGGTAAAGGCAGCACCTTTCGTGTAGTATTGCCCAGAGAAAACAAGGCATAAATTCTGCTTATATATATAAGTGTTGCACTTCATATAGTTATTGTACCTTTGCGCCGCTATGCGCATCGAAGTATTAAAGTCTAAAATCCATAGGGTAAAAGTTACTGAAGCAAACCTTCATTACATTGGTAGCATTACAATAGATGAAAACCTGATGGATGCCGCTAATCTTATAGAAAATGAGAAGGTTCAAGTACTTAATATAGATAATGGTGAAAGGCTGGAAACCTATGTAATAAAAGGTGCAAGGGGTACAGGCATGATTTGCTTAAATGGTCCGGCTGCTCGCAGGGTAGCAGTAGGAGATACCGTTATTGTTATTTCATATGCAAGTATGGATTTTGAAGAAGCCAAATCTTTTAAGCCTGCGATCATTTTCCCCAAGGAAGGCAATGCGCTATAATCACTATCTTTAAAAGCATGAAGAAACGCACCCTGATTACAGCAGTGCAATACCTCATCTTTCTTGGTTTAGGTATCGGCATTATTTATTACATGTTTCAAAGCATGTCTGCCGATGATAAGTCTACAATGGTTGCTTCAATCAAGCAAACAAGGCTAATATTTATCTTGCCGGTTATAGTTTGCGGTTTTTTTTCTCATTTTTTTAGGGCCATGCGTTGGAGGTTGCTGCTTAAGCCTTTGGAAATACACCCCGGTGTTGTTAATACAACTCTTTCGGTGCTTATTGGCTACCTGGTTAACTTATTAGTGCCTCGTATGGG
>JAEZIL010000313.1 GCA_023436685.1 Bacteroidota bacterium
CCGATACACTGGATATTGAAGAACGTGCCCGCTACGAAATAGAAGACGGCGTGAAGCTGATGATATTGAAAACACCGGTCGAAAATAAATCGGTGAATGAGAGCGATGCATTTTATGTTACTATACCCATATCTATCATTATTACCGAGCGCAACCAGGTAATTACGGTCAACTCTTTCGAGAACGTGGCCATACGCCGCTTCCTGAACAGCTTTGCAAAACGGCACCCCGAAAGGCCAAACATGATGGTGCTGAAAGTGTTTGAAAAAGTGGTGATGGACTTTATGGAAGTACTGAAGGAAATAAACCACCGTCGTAATATAGTAGAGCAAAAGCTGTACGACGCTAACCGTAACGAGGAGCTGCTATCGCTGATGCGGGTACAAAAAAGCCTGGTGTATTTTGTAACGGCCCTGCGCAGCAACGAATTGTTGCTGATGAAGATGGAGCGTACCAACTTCCTGAACTGCGACGAAGAAGAGCGCGAGTTCCTGGCCGATCTTATTGTAGAATTCTCTCAGGCCCTTGAAATGGCCGATACCTATACCAACATCCTGAGCAGTACTATGGATGCGTTTGCCAGCATCATCAACAACAATATGAACCTGGTAATGAAACGCCTTACCAGTATCACCTTATTAATATCGCTGCCAACACTTATAGCCAGTTTCTTTGGCATGAATGTTACCATACCTTTCTCCGAAGGGGCACACAGCTTCTACCTCCCGGTTATACTTTCTTTATTGGTATCGCTGGTGGTTAGTTTCTATTTCAATAAAAAACGCTGGTTCTAGTGGCTGCGCCTTCACGCTTTAATGTGCGGGTGTATGGCTTGCTGATACACGACGGCAACCTGCTGGTGAATGAAGAGCTTATCCGCGGCCGTAGGGTGATAAAGTTTCCCGGTGGCGGGCTAGACCTTGGCGAAGGCATTCACGATTGCCTTATCCGCGAATGGAAAGAAGAACTAAACCTGGATATACAAGTGCTGCAGCATTTTTATACTACTGATTTTTACCAACACTCCGCGTTCGACGATTCGCAGGTCATCAGCATTTACTATACAGTTAAAGCCATATCGCTGCCCGCTACCATCATCAATACCGAACCCAACGAACGCACCTACTGGATGCCACTATCTGAATTGAAAGAAGATACTTTTACCCTGCCTATTGATATTGTCGTTGGCAAGATGTTGATGGGTGTTTAGCGTTAATTGGTATATTCGGTATAGCAATATCCTTTCGAATGAAATACTTCATTTTTTTTATTTTAATCTTACTATCAATAGAAGGCTTTTGCCAAAAGAGTAAAACAATAATTACTTACAATGGCGATGAGATCACTGATAGTATATACAAAGTTCGCACATACGAATTTCGAATATCAAACAGCAACATACAGCCACAAAATATAGCCATAACTTCAGATTCAGCTCAAGTAAAAAAAGTTTCCTTATACGGCGCATTTAAAATCAGAATAAATAATGATGCTAATTGTGCGTTGCTAAAAGTTTATAATAAATCTAAACTGGTTGATTCTGTATATCTCTATGCCCGCAAAAACCTTGAAATGCCGATAGTTCACATGTCAGGTAAACCAAACATGTGTGGAGTATACACTCACCTGCCTTATGATCTAAATGGCAAAGGTATAGTTGCCCAGTCCCCAGTGAGTAATGATCCTGAAAATTCAGATGCACGATATGTCGTACAATCATTTACTGCTGATATAAAATTAGATGGGCAATATATTTACACAGAAAAAATTACAGGTCCGTTTTTCACTGAAAAATTTAATAACAAATTTCGGGAAGGACGAGCAGAACGAACAAATCGTGATAGTTTAATATTGAGGTATGTTGTAGTAAAAGACGAATTGGGTAACTTTTACACTGTGCCTAGAGTGGCTCTACCCTATACAATGTCGAAAGGAAACCCCTCGATAACTATTACGCAAAGCTGGAAGAGCCCAACAAGGGTTGCTTGCTGGCATTGAGGGATATCATTCTGTCGCAGGACGAGCATATAACGCACGAGCTGAAATATGGTATGCCTTTCTTTTGCTACAAAGGCAAAATGTTCTGCTACCTATGGGTGCATAAAAAACTAGGGCAACCTTACGTGGGTATAGTAGAAGGCCAGCGCGTAGAGCATCCGCAACTGATAGTTGAAAAACGCGCGCGCATGAAGATAATGTTGCTGGATGCTGGTAAAGACCTCCCAGTCAAAACCATCAAAGGCATACTGAAGCAAGCACTCGATCTTTACCGCAAGGGTATCCTACCCATTAAATAAGCGCAATAGCTGGATTAAAAAACTTTAATCTGCGGCCAAACTCTTTATCCATACATATAACTGACAGTTAATGATGTAGATCATCATTTGTAAAATGCAGCCCGTTCTATTTTCAGTTCACTAAACGAAACTAGAATATGAAATACCCATTATTTGCTGCATTCATCGCGCTTACATTTGCTTCTTGTTCTAATAAAGACACACAATACAATTGGGTGTGCACCAGCGACTCTACATACTACAATGCACAGGGCCTTCAGCATGCTACAAAAAGTACAACCGTGAGGTTTAAAACGAAATCGGAGATCAAGGTTGTTGAAAAGCAGATGTGTAAACAATGTAGCGATTCAACCAGGGTTGATGTTAGCTGCAAAAAGTAATGACCCGCGAACAGGCAATATTAATTTAATGCATTGGTGTAGCTACAAATATGGCGGCAAGTACTACGTATGGTTATATTTGCCACAAACTAAAAACTACACACTATGGCGCTAGTAAATATTTATCTCAACTTCAATGGCAACTGCGAAGAGGTTTTTAATTTCTACAAGTCAGTATTTGGTGGCGAGTTCACATATATGGGCCGCTTTGGCGACATGCCACCTTCTGAAGACCCTAACCAGCAAGTACCCGAATCGGATAAGGATAAGATCATGCACGTTTCATTGCCTATCAGTAAAGAAACCTCGCTTATGGGTAGCGACACAGTGGGTCAATGGGCACCGGGCTTTATTCAGGGCAATAACTTCTCTATCTCTATCAATGCCGATAGTAAAGACGAGGCTGATAAACTGTTTAATGCACTTGCTGCCGGCGGCCAGGTTACCATGCCTTTAGGAAAAACTTTCTGGGGCGACTATTTTGGTATGCTTACCGATAAATTCGGCATCAACTGGATGATGAGCTTTAATGAACAGCAGAAGAGCTAAATACTAAGCGATAATCTTCAACTAAATGGTGGCCTCTCGGGCCACCATTTTTTATAAAAAAATACGCAATAAATGAATTGAATAACGTAATTTTGTTATTATTAAAAACTATCACCATGGCAGAAGTAAACACCGCCCACGAAATCTTTATTAATGAAATGATAGCCCATGGCCGCCGCCAGGAAGCATACCTGGCCGCCTACCCAGGCAGCAATTTCAATTCGGCATCCAGCTCTGCATCGCGGCTTCTTACCAATCCATATATAGCCAACCGCATACGTGAAGGAAGGCTGGCCGCACGCATGCAGGCTATAGAAGCACACAAACAAGCCTACCAGGGCAAGCTGGCCGATAAAGCCGAGAAACGCGAAGTACTGGCGCAGATAATACGTGGCGAGCTGGAAGTAGAAACAGAAATGCTGAAGTATGGGCGCAAGCAAAAAATAAAACAAGCACCCAAAACTACCGAGCGCCTCAAAGCTATTTCTATCGATAACCAGATGGAGGAATTCTGGACAGGTGGTGGTATTTAGGTTCATCACTGCGAAGCAATAACCTAATCCGTCATTGCGAGCTGAGCAAAGCAATCTTGCGAAATGAGAACCACAAAACGTGCTAAGTTTTGCTAAAACAACACTTGCGGCATTTCAGCCCTCAAAAACAAACCCACAGCGGCTATACACCACCAACTGTCGCAAGAAAAAATTTTTTTATGACACAAAACTTAGCAAAACTTAACAATACATATAAGCAATTATCATTTAAAATATCTTTGGTGAAAAATGCAATAGTAAATTATAGATTATGTTTAAGTGGGTATCACAACACTAGCCTCTTAAACCCGTTACTTTTGCAAACTATCGTATGAAATTATTATATCAGTATTTAAGCCGCTATAAGGCCATGATCTTCCTGGCCCTGTTCCTGGCCAGTATCAACCAGGTATTCTCCCTGCTCGACCCCTACATCATGGGCCACTACATTATAGATCCTTTTGCAAGCAAACCCGGACAATGGACAAAAAAGGAGTTCATCAATGGTATCCTGCTAGGGCTAGGGATGCTTATTGGTACTGCCATGATATCGCGCATAGCTAAAGCCTTCCAGGATTATGTTGTGAATGTTATCATTCAAAAATTTGGCGCCAACATTTATAGCGATGGTTTACGGCATGCACTTCGTTTACCCTACAAAGACTTTGAAGACCAGCGTAGCGGCGAAACGCTCTCTGTACTGCAAAAAGTGCGCATAGATAGCGAAAAGCTTATCAACTCTTTTGTGAATGTATTATTTGCAACTATAGTAGGCATCGTATTCGTAGTTATTTATGCATTTACGCTCAACTCCTGGCTGGTGGTTATTTACCTGGGTGGTGCTTTATTGCTTTCAATGCTTATGAATGTGCTTAGCAAAAAGATCAAGGTCATTCAAAAAAGCATAGTAGGCGAAACCAATGCATTGGCAGGCTCCACTACCGAATCGCTGCGCAATATTGAACTGGTAAAAAGCCTGGGGCTTACGCAGCAGGAAATACGCCGCCTCAACGATACTACCATTAAAATACTGAACCTTGAACTAAAGAAAGTACGCAGCATACGTACTATAGCTTTTGTACAGGGTACATTTGTCAACTTCCTGCGCCAGTGCATCATGTTTGCCCTATTGTACTTTATCTTCAAAGGACAGTTGACATTAGGCCAAATGATCACTATGCAGTTCTATTCTTTCTTCATCTTTGGCCCCCTGCAGGAAATAGGCAATATCATTATTGCCTACCGCGAAGCTGAAGCATCGCTTACTAATTTACAAACCCTGTTCAACAAGCCTGTTGAAACAAAGCCTGAACATCCTGAACAGATAAATGCAATTGAGCAACTGCGTTTCGATAAGGTTAGCTTTCAGCATAATACTGCTACCCGCCCTGCTCTTGAAGAAATATCTTTTGAAGTGAACCTTGGCGAAACTATAGCTTTTGTTGGGCCATCAGGTTCAGGTAAAACCACAATGGTTAAGCTGCTGGTTGGTTTATACCATCCTGACAAAGGCCATATACTTTACAACAATCACGATGAGGCGAATATTGATTTTGATGAACTGCGCCACCAAATAGGGTTCGTAACGCAGGACACGCAATTGTTCTCGGGCACTATTAAAGAGAACCTGTTGTTTGTTAATCCTGGTGCTACCGATGAAGAAGTGAATGAAGTATTGCAAAAAGCAGCATGCCAAAATCTGCTTTCACGTGCTGAAAACGGTATTGATACCATGATAGGCGAAGGTGGTTTGAAACTCTCGGGGGGTGAACGTCAGCGCTTGTCCATAGCACGTGCTTTACTGCGCCACCCAAGGCTCATGATATTTGATGAGGCCACTTCTGCGCTCGATTCACTAACTGAAGAAGAGATATCTTATACCATCCGCAACATCACCAACCAGCGTCAGCATATCACGGTCATGATCGCACACAGATTGTCAACCATCTTGCATGCCGACCGTATATATG
>JAEZIL010000124.1 GCA_023436685.1 Bacteroidota bacterium
ATTGTAGCGCGCCAGTGCATGCTTTACCGCAGCATTCAGGTAGGCGTACATCATGCGGTCGTCCTCAAACTTCACCTCCTGCTTGGTAGGGTGTACGTTCACATCTACCCGCGCAGGGTCTATTTCAAGAAACAGCACATAAAACGGGAATGCGTCTTTTTCTATCAACCCTTCGTAGGCTTGCGTAACTGCATGGTGCAGGTAGCCGCTGCGTATAAAGCGGTTGTTGATGAAGAAGAACTGCATACCGCGTGTGCGCGTAGCAGCATCGGGCTTGCCAATGAAGCCACTTATATTCAGGAACTCGGTATGCTCTTCAACAGGCACCAGGTTCTTCTCGTAAGAATTGCCCAGCAAACCAACTATGCGGTTCTTTAGTTTGCCTTTCTCCAGGTGGTATTGCTCCACCCCATTGTGAAACAAACGGAAACCGATACCCGGGTGTGCCAAAGCCACACGCGTAAACTCATCAACTATATGGCGGAACTCGGTAGTATTGCTCTTTAAAAAATGTCGGCGTGCGGGCACGTTGTAAAACAGGTTCTTCACCGCCAGGTTGGTGCCCGGCTGTGTAGCGCAAGGCTCCTGTAGTTTTACATCGGTGGCTTCAACAACTATACGGCTGCCCACCTCGCTATCGGCCTTGCGGGTTTTCATTTCCACCTGCGCTACGGCTGCGACAGAAGCCAGCGCCTCGCCACGGAAACCCATAGTGCGGATGGAGAACAGATCGTTGATGTCTTTTATTTTGGAAGTAGCGTGGCGCTCGAAACTCATACGTGCATCGGTAGCACTCATGCCGCAGCCATTGTCTATTACCTGTATCAGCTCTTTGCCGGCATCTTTTATTACCAGCTGTATTTCTGTGGCGCCGGCATCTACAGCATTCTCCAGCATCTCCTTCACGGCCGATGCGGGGCGTTGTATCACCTCGCCGGCAGCTATCTGGTTAGCTATATGATCTGATAATAAATTTATTACGTCGGCCACGAAACTGAAAATTAAAGCGCAAAGTTAAAGCTTTGGCATGGTTTAGGGTGTGCCGTTCAATAAAGCTATATTTGTTTGCATGAGATTCCGCAGTTTGATTGCTATCATTATATTATTTTTTCTTCCCTACTGTATCGCGCAAACCTATGCACAGCGTCACCGCGATTCGAATATTAAAGTTGGCGGCGAGGCGAAAATGGTATCGGCCGTTAACCTGAAAGCGAAAAGCAATTGGGTAGATAGCGTGTATGCAGCTATGAGCGATACCGAGCGACTGGGGCAGCTGTTTATGGTAGCCGCCTATAGCGGTGGTAAAGACTACAACGAAGAAAAGATAAGAAAGCTACTTACAGAGCGCCGCCTGGGTGGGCTGATATTTATGCAGGGCACCCCGGAAGCGCAGGCAGTTCAGAACAACGCTTACCAGCAAATGGCCAATGTACCCCTGCTGATAGGTATGGACGCGGAATGGGGACTGGGCATGCGCCTGACAGGTGCCAAAGACCTGCCCCGCGCCATGATGTTGGGTGCCACGCACGATAGTGCGCTTGTTTATAACATGGGTGTGGTCGTTGCGCAGCAACTGAAGCGACTGGGTGTACACATCAATTTTGCACCGGTGGTAGATGTGAACAATAACCCTAATAATCCTATTATCAATGCACGCTCTTTTGGCGAGAATAAAAAATGGGTAACGAAACTTGGGCTTGCGTATATGAAAGGTATGCAGGACAATGGTATCATGGCTTGTGCGAAACACTTCCCCGGGCATGGCGATACGGAAACGGACTCGCATAAAGACCTGCCCGCTATTAATAAAACAATGGCACAACTGGATACGTTGGAGCTATACCCCTTCCGCCAATTAATAAATGCAGGTATTAAGAGCGTAATGGTAGCACATATGGAAGTGCCTGCAATAGAGCATACACCAGGCTTGCCAACCACTCTTTCTTATAATACCATTACCAATGTGCTGAAAAGTAAAATGCATTTCAACGGATTGGTATTTACCGATGCCCTGAACATGGATGGCATAGCGAAGCGCTTTACTCCCGGCGAAATAGACCTGCGCGCGTTTTTAGCAGGCAATGATATGCTGCTATTCTCGCAAGATGTACCTACGTCAATACGCAAGATGATGGCTGCGCTGGAAGATGGAACAATAACAAAGGAAGCACTGGAGCAAAGAGTAAAAAAAGTACTGGCGGCAAAGTATGATATGGGCCTGCACCAATGGAAGCCTGTAGATATATTCAATGTAAGCAATGATGTGAATAAAAACACACCTGCTGTGCGCCGTGCTGTAGCCGAAGCTGCCGTGACACTGGTAAGAGATAACAATGGCATACTGAACAAGCTGCAAAATAAAAATGCACAGGTAGGCTATATAGGTGTGAACGCGAATGGGAACACTGTATTGAGTGATGCATTGTTAACAGAACTGCCTAACCTGAAAATCACCTGGATACCCAAAGGAGCTACAGATGTGATGACTCAGCGCGCTTTGGATGCCATGCAGAATACCGAGGCATTGATAGTAGCGGTACACAACCTGGCCTTTTACCCCGGCAGTAGCCGCAACCATGGGCTGGATGTGCAGCAGGTATCGTTCCTTCAGCAAATGCAAACAAGGCCCAACACTATAATAGTAATGAATGGCAATGCATACCTGCTGAAACATTTCTGTAATGCTCCGTCGGTAATGGTGGCTTACGAGGACGATAGCATAACACAGCAGGTGGTAGCAAGCATATTATTGAAGCAGAAAAAAGCTAAAGGTAGATTACCCGTTACTCCCTGCGACTACACAAATACCCCCGTACTGGCACAAAAGCCTATTGATGTATTAAAGCAGACAGACTTTTTAGTAGATGCAGGGGTGGTGAGCCCTGCCGCGTTGGACAAGCTAAATATGTTCATACAACGCAGCATAGTGGCTGGCGCATTCCCCGGTTGCAGGATATTTGCTGCAAAGGGCGGGCGTGTATTTTATGATGAAAGCTTTGGCTATTTATCAAGCGAAAAGAAAGAGCGTGTAACTAGTAATACTATTTATGACGTAGCATCGGTAACGAAAGTAATAGCTACTACACTTGCCGTAATGCGCTTGCAGGAGCAAGGAAAGCTGCAACTGAATAAAAAACTGGGCGACTACCTTGCCTGGACAAAGGGAAGTGATAAAGCTAACCTGCAAATAAAAGACCTGCTGTTGCACCAGGCAGGGTTGAAGAGCTGGATACCTTTTTATAAACAAACATTAGATGCGAACGGCAACCTGCGCAATGACTTATACGTACAACAACCATCGGCTAAGTATAGCTACCAGGTAGCCAAAAACCTGTACCTGCGCAATGACTACCCCGATAGCATTTGGGCAGAGATATTAAGCAGTCCGCTGGAGAACAGGGGCAAGTATGTATATAGCGACCTGGATTATTATTTCCTGGCGGCAGTAGTACAACAACTCACAGGCCAGTCGATAGATAAATATGTAGATGAGCATTTTTATAAGCCAATGGGCCTGCAGCGTATTACCTACAATCCGCTAACGAAATTCAATGCTTCAGAAATTGCACCTACGGAAAATGATATGAACTTCCGTAAGCAACTGATACGTGGCTATGTGCACGACCCAGGTGCGGCACTGTTTGGCGGTGTAGCAGGCCATGCAGGTATATTTGCTACTGCACAAGATGTAGGTGCCATATTCCAGATGCTGATGAATGGTGGGGAGTATAATGGCAAACGTTATTTCAAAAAATCAACCGTTGATTACTTTACCACCTACCGATCAACTATCAGCCGACGTGCCTTAGGTTTCGATAAGCCAAGTGCTGAGGCGGAAGATGGCGGCCCAGCGGGCAATCATGTATCTGGCTATGCGTTTGGGCACCAGGGTTTTACGGGTACCTGTGCATGGGCCGATCCTGAAACCGGAATCGTATTCGTATTCCTGTCGAACAGGGTAAATCCATCGGCAGAGAATAATACCATTAACAAGCAAAGCGTACGTACCGTGGCGCAAGATTATATTTACGAAGCCTTTGGTATACCGGTAAACAGGGAAAGGCTGGTTGTGCAGAAGAAACAATTAGCTAACTAACAGAAATTAACAAGCCGCTCGAACTGAGCGGCTTTCTTGTTTATTATCCAATTGCGTTGTTCAGGTCGTCTATCAGGTCTTCCACATCTTCAATACCTACGCTCAGGCGTATTAGTGAATCGGCCAGCCCGTTTTTAATTCTTTCTTCACGAGGAATAGAGCCATGCGTCATGCTTGCAGGGTGGCCTATCAGTGATTCAACTCCGCCCAGAGATTCGGCCAGTGCGAATAGTTTTGTTTTCTTCAGCACTTCCATAGCGGCATCCATATTATCGTCTTTCAGCACGAACGATATCATACCACCAAAGCCCCGCATTTGTTTTTTAGCAATAGCATGG
>JAEZIL010000162.1 GCA_023436685.1 Bacteroidota bacterium
CTCCTGAACGATTTCTCATCGATAACGGCATTGATAAAATTGGTAAAGTCATCCACTGGACCCATTTTCATGGTCTTTACTTCCGCTATCAGTTTAGTTTTGATATCATCAGCCAAATTAGATGGCAGATATGCGCGGCTTGCAGCTGAACATTTTTGCCCCTGGTATTCAAACGCGCCACGTGCCAGGCCAGCTACTACAGCATCTACATTAGCGCTTGGGTGCACCATTACAAAATCTTTACCACCAGTTTCGCCTACTATGCGCGGATATGATTTGTATTTGGCAATATTTTCGCCAATGCTTTTCCACATGCTTTGAAACACACCTGTAGAGCCTGTAAAATGTACACCTGCAAAATCGCGGTGATTGTAGCATATATCGCCTACCAACGCACCCGGAGGGTATATAAGGTTGATAACACCCGCCGGTAAACCTGCTTCTATCAGTATTTCCATAAATACGCTGGCACTATATACTTGTGTATTAGCAGGCTTCCATACTACTACGTTTCCACACATGGCAGGGGCTGTTGGCAGAATACCACCTATTGCTGTAAAATTGAACGGGGTTACAGCCAACACAAACCCTTCAAGCGGGCGATACTCCATAGCATTATGCACACCTTGTGGAGATACAGGCGGCTGCTGGTTATATATTTGAGTAAGAAAATAAACATTGAAACGTAAGAAATCTATCAGCTCACAAGCACTATCAATTTCAGCCTGGTAAGCGTTCTTACTTTGGCCCAGCATAGTAGCTGCATTCATTTTGTAGCGGTATTTTGTAGCCAACAGTTCAGCTGCTTTCAGGAAGATACCTGCACGGTTGTCCCAAGACATATTAGCCCATGCTTCACGAGCGTTCAAGGCTGCATCTATTGCTTGCTTTACATGTTTCGCATCGCTCACACTAAAGGTGCCCAACAAGTGTTTGGTTTCATGCGGCGGCCTTATTTCCATTTTTTCCTTGCTGCGCACTTGCTTTCCGTTAATATACATGGGTATATCGCGTGGTTTGCTTTTCATCTCGGCCAGTGCTTCCTGCAGCGCTTTCCTTTCGGCGCTACCGGGGGCATAGTTCAGCACCGGTTCATTCTTAGGTTCGTTGTAATGGAAATAAGCATTATGCATAGTAAGTATTCTATTTTTGTGGTTGCAAAGGTAATATTAATAGGCTAATGTGAAAATTAGCTGATATATATGCCTTGATAAGGCCAAGCTATATTGTTGTGTTTTGTTGCGTTCAAGGTAAAACCGCTTATTTTGTTGTATTTGTAGTTTTCTGTTGTGTTTTGTTCACTCATGCAATCCCAAGTCATGCCTCCTTCAAACAATAACAAAAATACAACTATTTATTTATTTGGTCAATTGCTGACTCTATAGTTTAAATTTAAAAATTTAAACTATATATTAGCGATACAGATATAACAATGAGCGATCATAGCTATTGCATGAACTGCGGCAAACAGTTAGCCAATAAATTTTGCGATGAATGCGGACAAAGTGCTGCCACTCACCGATTTTCGTTAAAACATGTATTTACGCACGACCTGATACATGGTCTCTTCCACTTCGATAAAGGTTTTTTTTATACCGCTAAAGAGCTGATAACAAGACCAGGCTATTCTATACGTGAATATATAGACGGCAGGCGCGCTAAACACTTTAATTATATCACGTTTCTGCTATTACTGGTAGCTGCTTATGTATTCTTCCTTACATCGGGTAGCAGCCACTTTGTCGATTCAATGACTAGGGATACCGCCAACAAGGTTAATACCATTATTCACAAATTCAGTAAGGCATCTTACCTTATAGCCATACCACTATCTGCCATTGCAACAATGCTGTGCTTTAGACGAGCACACCAAAACTTTGCAGAACACCTTGTATTGAACACATATAAATCAGGTGGTACCTTACTAATAAATATTGCCATATCGCTGCTTGCGATGGTATTCGATATGCCTAATATTTTATTCCTGTCGCTAATAGGTTCTGTACCTTTTATTTACAGTATCTGGTTTTACAATGAGTATTTCAAGCCTGACTATCCCAACAAATGGGCCCGTTATGTAAGATCTTGGTGTGCTGTAATATTATTGCCACTGATCAGCTTTGCAGCCATCTTTGCATTGCTATACTTATTTTACCCTGAAATATTGCAGCAAGGCATAGAAAATCTGCGAAAACCGCCAGGTATTAAATATTAGTGCCCAGATATTGCATTTAAAAAACATAGTTCCTATATTAGAATTATGGAAAAACGCACTCAACTATACATCAAAAGAAAGAATGCCCTCTGCAGCATTTCATCTAACACAGATATCAAATCATTACTAAAGGCCCAATTCTATGCTTCTAAAAGCATAGTGGTAAAGAAAAACGTATTGAAAATGTACAGCAGCTTGTGTGGCAAAGCACAGGCCTAATAACCCTGAATTGATAACCTGCTAAAATAAAAGCCCTGCAATTTGCAGGGCTTTGTTATTTAAAGAGGACACTTAATTAAGCGCCTACTTTGTTACCTTTTGTTTTAGCAACTACTTCTTCTTCAATGTTGCGCGGTGCAGGTGAGTAGTGGCTGAATTCCATTACTGATGTTGCACGGCCTGAAGACAGTGAGCGCAGTTGTGTAACATAACCGAACATTTCGCTCAGTGGTACTTTAGCTTTAATAACCTGCAGGTTGTTACGGCTATCCATACCTTCCAGCATAGCGCGACGACGGTTCAAGTCACCGGTTACGTCACCCATGTATTGGTCAGGAGTAGTTACTTCCACTTTCATGATAGGCTCAAGCAACACTGGTTTTGCTTTACGGCCAGCCTCACGGAAGCCAGATTTAGCACAAAGTTCAAAAGACATTGCATCAGAGTCAACCTGGTGGAAAGAACCATCGAAAATACGGATACGCATACTTTCAACTGGGAAACCTGCTAGTGCACCTGTATTCATTGAGCTTTCAAAGCCTTTTTGTATTGCAGGAATAAATTCGCGAGGAATAGATCCACCAAAGATATCATTCACAAACTGGAAGCTACCTTTACCTTCTTTCAGGAATTCTTCATCAGCAGGGCCAATTTCAAATTGGATATCGGCGAATTTACCACGACCACCGGTTTGCTTTTTAAAGATCTCGCGGTGTTCAATCTTCATTGTGAACGCTTCTTTATAAGCAACCTGAGGATTACCCTGATTGATTTCTACCTTGAACTCGCGACGCATACGGTCAACGATGATCTCAAGGTGAAGTTCACCCATACCTTGCAGGATGGTTTGACCTGTATCTTCATCAGTTTTAACACGAAGTGTAGGATCTTCCTCAACCAGCTTAGCTATAGCCATACCCATTTTATCAACATCGGCCTGAGTTTTAGGCTCGATAGCAATAGCGATAACCGGTTCCGGTATGAACATGTTTTCCAGAACGATCGGGTGTTTTTCATCGCAAAGCGTATCACCGGTTTTGATATCTTTAAAACCAACCGCTGCACCAATATCACCTGCTTCGATGAAATCGATAGGGTTTTGTTTGTTAGCGTGCATTTGCATAATACGGCTGATACGCTCATTCTTACCTGAACGTACGTTCAGAACGTAAGAACCTGCATCCAGATGGCCAGAGTAAGCGCGGAAGAATGCCAGGCGACCTACGAAAGGATCGGTCATGATCTTGAACGCAAGAGCTGCAAATGGTTCTTTAGCGTCTGGTTTACGGGTTATTTCTTCACCGTTATCAGGGTTAGTACCTTTAATAGCTTCGATATCTACCGGGCTAGGCAGGTAACGGATAACGCAATCCAGCATTTTCTGTACACCTTTATTCTTATAAGAAGAACCGCAAAGCATTGGAATGATGCTTAAATCGATAGTAGCTTTACGGATTGCCTGATGGATCTCATCCTCAGAAATACTGTTAGGATCTTCGAAGAATTTTTCCATCAGTTGCTCGTCGTATTCAGCAACAGCTTCAACCAGCTGAGCGCGCCAGTGGTTAGCATCTTCAACCATATCAGCAGGTATTTCACCTTCAGTATAGGTCATGCCTTGTGTTGCATCATCCCAAACAATAGCTTTCATGGTAACCAGATCTACCACACCTTTAAAATTATCTTCAGCACCGATAGGCAGTTGAAGAGGTACAGATTTTGCACCCAGCATGTCGCGCACCTGCTGAACCACCATCAGGAAGTCAGCACCGATACGGTCCATTTTATTTACGAAACCGATGCGTGGTACACGGTAACGGTTAGCCTGGCGCCATACAGTTTCCGATTGAGGTTCAACACCGTCAACCGCTGAGAACAGGGCAACAAGGCCATCCAGTACCCTCATTGAACGCTCTACCTCAACGGTAAAGTCAACGTGGCCCGGAGTATCAATGATATTGAATTTGTATTTTTTAGCATCAGCAGTTGGCTTACCTAGTAAGGTAGGCAATTGCCAGAAGCAGGTAGTTGCAGCTGAGGTAATGGTGATACCGCGCTCTTGCTCTTGTGCCATCCAGTCCATGGTAGCCGCACCTTCGTGCACCTCACCAATCTTGTGGTTTACACCAGTGTAATAAAGAATGCGTTCTGTTGTAGTGGTTTTACCGGCATCGATGTGCGCTGCAATACCAAAGTTGCGCTGTAAGCGTAAGTCTGCCATTGGTTACAATTATTGAATTAGAATTTAAATTATTTGCAAAATGAGGTGCAAAGGTAGGTATTTAATATGATTTGAGAAAATATGAAATGGCTTTTTACGGTCTGCTAAGTGCTTCAGTTTGGCGGGATTTTTATATCTGATTTTCTGTTTTATGATTTAACAGTTTGATAATAAGAATAGGTAATAAATTTGATGTACAGACATTAAAAAGTACGAATCAACGCTATGAAATTTAAATTGCTCCCCGTTGTTTTTACAGCTGCGATCACATCATTGGCAACATTTTACATAGCAGCTAAGTATCAGGATGACTTGCCCTTTGCTGGTTCTAAAGCCCAACTACCTGTCAACTATGTACGCTACACCGGAAATACTACCGTAAGCAGTGCTACGCCTATAGATTTCCAGCCGGCTGCTGAAGCTTCGGTAAAGGCTGTAGTGCATGTTAAAACACAAACTAAAGCACGTGCTGTAACGGCAGAAGACATATTCGGATTTGGCCAAAGATATTATATACCCCCACAAATGGGCTCAGGTTCGGGTGTAGTAGTATCGCCCGACGGTTATATAGCTACTAACAACCACGTAGTAGCGGGTACCGACAGAGTAACAGTAACATTTAACGACCGTTTGACAGCCCAGGCGCGTGTAGTAGCTACAGACCCCTCAACAGATATTGCACTGCTTAAAGTAGATGAGAAAGACTTGCCATATATGGAATTTGGTAATTCTGACGACGTAAAGCTTGGACAATGGGTATTGGCTGTTGGCTACCCTCTTACACTTGATGCTACAGTTACCGCGGGCATAGTTAGTGCAAAGGGGCGTTCATTAGGCATTAACCGTACACAATCTGCATCGGCAATTGAGGCATTTATTCAAACCGACGCTGCGGTAAATCCCGGCAATAGCGGTGGTGCACTGG
>JAEZIL010000164.1 GCA_023436685.1 Bacteroidota bacterium
CATCCGCATCGGGGCCGTTAACGGTAAAGTCACTGCCGTCAGGCGCTATTGTAGAAAGTTGAACCCCCCTGTTAAATACCAGTGTTTTATAAAGACAGGTTCTGCCCAATACGCTCTTTACTGCAAGTGGATCAGAATTTTCATTTACAGTAAACCTAAACGCGTCTGTTGCAGACTGCTGGTTGTTACACAGATCGTAAAGGCTGTTGCCGTCTGAGCCTTGCTTAGGGCGTAAAGTATAATTGCCGGGGGTTAATACCACCCCCAATTTCAATATTAATTCGCTGGTAAATTTAGCACCTGCCTGGCATGCAGGGCTGGTTGCAGAAATAATAGGAATAGCTGTACCGCTAGGGCCTATAAGTGAAAAATCTGAACCGTCAGGAGCCAATGAATCGCAAAGTATCAATTCCGACATGGTTACACGAATATCGCTGCTGGCAAAACCACAATGGCTGCCTACAGCAGCATACTTAGGTGTTTCCTGGTCAAAAATTGAAGCCGTTGAGCCACTGAAATCCAATACATATCCATTCGTATTATTGCTAAAATTGTCTATCAAAAGAATATACGTTTCTCCGGCTTCTGCATTGATGGCCGTGCTGAAAGACGGGCCGCCGGCACCCTCAGAAGGATTTAGTGCAGTGGTAGACAAACCCGTTTCACCATTCGGTCCGCTGGTACCTATTGCCGCATAGTTGCACCGTACTGGTTGATTATTATTTACATAATCGCAACCACGGGGCTCACATTTTTTACCTGTAGCATCCCAAATGGCAAAATCATAATCAGTTACTTGTCCCGGAGGGTTGATAGGTGTTAGTAAAAATACTAGCGTGCCGCTTTTCACCACGTTTATTACATACCAGGTTGTGCGGTTCTCACCCCCCAGACAATCCTGGTTGGCGGGTGTTAATTCAGCTATATTTCCGGGGCCGGCAGCAGCAATATTTTGCTGATAAACATTTTGACAAACCGGTATTGCATTCTGGCAATCGGCAGTGGTACGCGCCTGGCCTTGTGCATAACTATTATTACTATGCAAAAATAATAATGACAGGATAGTTAATATTGACAATAACCTCATAAAAAACAGTCGCCTTTCTTGTTAACTCTAACTATTTAGACACACATTACGTGCATATAGTTGGATTGGAAACACATATATAAATAAACCTAGTGCTTTTTTGTGAACCTGCAAAGCATATAAACCTTTGTTAATAGCATTTTCATCTGCGCATAACCGTAAACTATGTCTCGCTTTTATAGTAATTTCACTTTCCTAACCATTTTTAAGTTCGTGAAAGCTATTATTCCTGTTGCAGGTGCAGGCACAAAGTTAAGGCCTCTAACGTATACACAGCCGAAGGCATTAATACCTTTAGCAGGCAAAACTATTCTTAGTGTAATTATAGATCAGCTTCAAGAGGCCGGTGTAACGGAATTTGTATTTGTAATAGGGTACCTGGGAGAAAAAATACAACGTTATATAGCCAGGACATATCCCAACCTTAATTACACACTGGTAAACCAGCCTGATAGGCGCGGTTTAGGCCATGCTATATGGCTTACACAAGACGTAGTGAAAAACGAGGAAGTGCTGATAGTTTTAGGTGATACAATATGCGATTATAATACTAAGGAGATCCTTAGCAGCAATATATCACAAATTGGTGTGCGCAAGGTTGATGACCCACGTAGCTTTGGTGTTGCTGAACTTGGCGACAATGACCAGGTGCTGAAAGTGGTTGAAAAACCGCTGATACCAAAGTCAAACATGGCAATGGTAGGTGTATATTACATCAAAGAGACCAGTACCATGTACAAGGTATTGGAAGAACATATGACAAATGGAGAGCACGAAGAAGGTGAATATTATTTTACAAATGCGCTGGAGGAAATGATACAACAGGGTGTAAACTTCAAGGCCTTTCGAGTTAATAATTGGTTTGATTGTGGTAAAAAAGAAACGCTGCTTTCTACCAACGCAATACTATTAAAACAAATGGCTGAAGACAATGGCAATACCTTGCCGCCACATGCTATTGATACTTGTGTAATAATACCGCCCGTAAGCATAGCTGAAGGTTGCAAGTTAAGCCACTCTATTATTGGGCCAAACGTTACCATAGGCGAAGAAACAACCATACAATCTTCTATAGTTAAGGATAGTATCATTGGCTCGTATGCTGAACTGGAAGAAGTAGTGCTGCATTCGTCAATTATAGGTAGCGACGCTTTTGTGCGTGGCTTAAGCCAAAGCCTGAATATAGGCGACAATACAGAAATAGATCTGGGATAACATTGTTAGATAAGTAAAAGCTGAGACATGATATGTCTCAGCTTTTACTTATGATTTACCTAATTTAGTTTAGCTGTACCTTATCTGCTTCTTTCTTCATAGCGACTTCCCAACGCCATGCAGTATCCATCATCTTATCCAAATCGTATTTAATATCCCAATCCAGCAGCGCACGGGCCTTGCTGTTATCCGCATACACTGCTACTACATCGCCGGGCCTTCGTTCACCTAATTTATAATTAAGTTTCTGGCCCGATACTCTCTCAAACGCTGCAATTAGCTCCAATACGGTAACCCCATTGCCAGACCCTAAATTAAATATCTCACAATTCTCGCTGTTC
Organism: Bacteroidota bacterium; assembly: GCA_023436685.1. Classification (GTDB taxonomy): domain Bacteria; phylum Bacteroidota; class Bacteroidia; order Chitinophagales; family Chitinophagaceae; genus Polluticoccus. Next base: position 2,644 of record JAEZIL010000164.1, read on the forward strand.
CGGCTCTCTAACATGTATTGAAGAGCCTTTGTATGAGCATTGGCAATGTCCATAACATGTATATAGTCGCGCACGCAAGATCCGTCCCGTGTATCATAATCTGTACCAAAAACCTTCATCTCTCGTATTTTCCCAATAGCCGTTTGAGTAATAACCGGCACAAGGTTTTCAGGCTTCTCCTGCAGCTCGCCTATTAAAACGGTGTCATGCGCGCCTACCGGGTTAAAATACCTTAGCAACACTGCATTAAATGAAGCATTTATTTTGGCAAAATCTCTGCAAATAGCCTCGCCCATTTGCTTGGTACGTGCATACGGCGATTCAGGTTCTTTAAGTTGGGCATTTTCATCTACAGGCAAAGTATCAGCATTTCCATAAACCGAGCACGAGGAAGAAAAAACGAAATTATTTACATTGTATGTCTTAGCACATTGCAAAAGATTTACCAGAGAGTTAATATTGTTCCGGAAATATTTCAAAGGATCTGCTACTGATTCCGGCACCGACTTATATGCTGCGAAATGAATAATACCTTCTATATCAGGGTTCTCAATGAATACAGCAGCAGTATCTTCCATATCGCAAAGATCCACCTTGTAGTTCTTGATCTTCTTATTCGTGATACGCTCTACACCTTGTATCATCCGCAGCGATCCACGCGACAGATCATCGATAGATATCACCTCGTAACCATTGGCCACAAGGTCAGCAATAGTATGTGCGCCTATATATCCACAGCCACCGGTCACTAATATCTTCTTCATGTAAACAGCTTTAAGCAAATATACTTATCTATTTCACCTGTTGCATTTCTACAAGGCTTTTATATACCCCACCTTGTGCCATTAAACCTGCGTGTGTGCCACGCTCCACAATCCTTCCACTTTCCATTACTACTATTTTATCGGCATGCTGAACGGTAGATAGTCGGTGGGCTATAACTATGCATGTCCTGTTTTGCATCAGTTGGTTTATTGCATCTTGCACTATACGCTCGCTTTGGGTGTCAAGAGAGGAGGTTGCTTCATCCAGAATAAGGATGGGTGGATTCTTCAACACAGCGCGTGCTATTGTAATACGCTGGCGCTCACCACCACTCAGCTTTGCACCACGGTCGCCTACTATGGTCTGGTAACCATCTGCTTTATTCAGAATGAAATTGTGCGCATGCGCAATATGTGCTGCAGCTTCTACCTGCTCTTGCGTAAAGCCACCGCTACCAAGTATTATATTATTGTAAATAGTATCGTTAAACAATACAGGATCTTGCCCAACTACTCCCATTAGCTTTCGAAGGTCGAAAAGTTTGTAGTTCTTAACATTTACTCCATCAATTAACAGCTCGCCCATGGTCACATCATGAAACCTTGGAATTAGGTCGACAAGGGTAGATTTACCTGCGCCAGATGCGCCTACGAGGGCTATAGTTTTACCTTTTTGTATTTTAAGATCTATACCATCCAATATCTTTTTCGCGCCGTAGCTAAAGTGTACATTCTTCAGCTCAATGCTATCTTTAAAGTCGTTAATGCTTTGCGCATCCGGCAGCTCTTTCACTGCATTCTCAGCATTTAACAGGTGTTCAATGCGCTCTATTGCAGCACTACCTTTCTGAATATTATAAAAGGCGCCGGAAAGGTTTTTTAATGGATTAATGATCTGGTAAAAAAAGGCTATATAAGTAAGAAACAGCGGGGCTGTTAACGATGTGTCTCCCAGAAATATCAGCCTGCCTCCATACCATAGTATCACGCTCACAGCAATAATACCCAAGGTTTCAGACAGAGGCGAACCTAATTCCCTACGCGAATTGATCTTGTTTCTTATACGAAACCAGATATTATTCATTTGAGTAAACTTCAGTTGCTGATGCCGCTCAGCATTGAATGCTTTTACCACCCGCATGCCGGCAAGCGTTTCATCTATTACACCCAGCATTGCTCCCAACTGCTCCTGTGCCTGGTTCGATGGTTTCTTAAGCGACTTACCTATACGGCCTATAACTATACCCACCAGGGGCAAAAATATGATGAGAAATAGTGTTAGTTGCGGACTTATGAGCAGCATTGATGTAAGGGTAATAATAATAGTTAGCGGCTCACGGATATAAGTCTCAAGCACACTCATTACCGATATCTCTACCTCAGTAATATCATTGGTCATACGCGATATCAAATCGCCTTTCTTCTCTTCTGTAAAAAAACCTATAGGTAGCGATAATACTTTAGAGAACATCTCGTTGCGTAAGCGGCGCAGTATATCTATACGCAGCGGATTTAATATACCTAACGATAAATAGATGAACAGGTTCTTAAGAATTGTAAATACCACTACAGTACCCACTGCATATGTAAGTGCAGTTATCTTATCATGCTCTAGTATGAAATTATTAAGGAACCTATTAAACTCGGCCACAGCACCTTTGCCGCTTGCAGCAAAGGGTTGCCCTCCCGTAAACAACACCTGAAGCACAGGCGCAAGCATACCGAATGAGAACAGCGAGAACAAAACTGCCAGCAAACTGGTTATAAAGTAGAGCGCTACCTGGCCTTTATAATAGGCGAGATAGCGCATTATTTTTTTTAAATTCTTCATTATTGTTAGTCGATGGTATAGGTGACCGTACCATCTTTTTCATCCTTTAGTTGTATCCCCGCTTCCAGCAGCTTATTTCTTATCTGGTCCGATGTAGCGAAGTCCTTCCTTGTGCGTGCGTCTTTTCGTATTTCTATTAGCAACGATAAAACCTTGTCAATCTTGTTGCTATTCTCTGCTGCTTGCAATGGCTGCAAGCCCAGCACATCTTCAATATATGTTTTAAAGGTATCTTTTAATAATTGCAATGTATCAGCGCCTACTGCGTCTATTGCTATCTGCCCCCCCTTCATACCATTTATTACCGGCACTACTTCAAACAGGTTGGCTATTACACGTGCCGTGTTAAAGTCATCATTCATAAAATCGGCACATTCATTGCACCATGTATTTACCTGCTTATCCAGCGCAACATCTTTCGCCGCACCTTTGCCTTCCAGTTTTTTCAATACATCATATGCATCCCAAAGCCTGCGTAGTGCACGTTCCGATGCCCGTAGGGCCTCGTTCGAAAAATCGAGCGTACTGCGGTAGTGTGTTTGCAATATGTAAAAGCGCACTACCATGGGATGATAAGGTTGCTGGAGTATAGGATGATCTCCGCTGAATAATTCCGTTAGTTTAATAACATTATTATAGCTTTTACCCATCTTCTTACCGTTGATGGTGATCATGTTATTGTGCATCCAATAGCGTACCGGTGCACAACCGTGAGCAATGGTTGACTGCGCTATTTCACTTTCATGGTGAGGGAACTGTAGATCCATACCGCCGCCATGTATATCAAAAGTTTGACCCAAATATTTACTGCTCATTGCTGAGCATTCAATGTGCCAGCCTGGAAAACCCTCGCCCCATGGGCTTTGCCAGCGCATTATATGCGAAGCGGGAGCTTTTTTCCAAAGTGCAAAATCTACTTTGTTCCTCTTTTCATCCTGCCCGTCCAGCTCGCGGGTTGTTTCTAAAAGATCGTCCAGCACGCGCCCCGATAGTTTGCCATAAGGATATTGCCCTGCATATTTCTTTACATCGAAGTATACCGATCCATTCACTTCATAAGCATAACCTTTAGCGATAATATTTTTTATCATTTCTATCTGCTCTATGATATGCCCTGTAGCAGTTGGTTCGATGCTTGGGTCGAGATTATTAAATAAACGCATACCCCAATGGAACAGATTAGTATACTTGTGCACCAGCTCCATAGGCTCCAGCTTTTCCAGCTGTGCCTTAGTGGCCACTTTATCTTCAGCGGCACGGCCTTCTTCTTCAAAATGGCCCGCATCGGTTATATTGCGCACATAGCGCACTTTATAACCCAGGTGCTGTAAATAACGGTTTACCACATCGAACGTAATGTAGGGCCTAGCATGGCCTAAATGGCTTTCGCCCGATACCGTAGGCCCACACACATAAAGGCCAACATGGCCCGGCACTGTAGACTCAAACTTCTCTTTTTGACGGGTATAGGAATTATACAAATACAAATCTGACATAACTGGCAAATAAAGTTCAAAAATACGCATTAAGGGCGAGTGCCAACAATTTCAAAATTGGTAATGATAGGATTATGGTCCGAAAGCTCTGTAGCAGGGCATTCGAAACCTATTAGCCGCAGCACCGAATCGTCGTAAAAAAAATGATCTATACGTATGGTTGGCGACAGCCTGTTGTAAGTACGCCCAAAGCCTGTTCCCTTTTCCAGGAATGCGTCTTTTAGGTTGCCACGCATTGTGGTATATGTATATGAGCCGGGCAAATCGTTGAAATCGCCGCAAAGCAAAACCGGATAGGGGCTTTTCTTGATGATCTTAACCGCTTTGTTCACTTCTGCAGCCCGGTTCTCGTATGCGACGTTCAGCTTATCCATAAATTGACGTGATCGCTTTATAGCCCCTTTTACCGAATCGGCACTTCTCTGTACGTCATCTATATAGTCTTTCTCTTTATCACTAAGCCCAAATGTGGTTAGATGCACAAAGAATACTCTTATGACCTTATTCTCAGGAAGTACTACATCTCCCTGAAGCATGTAAATATATTCTGATAGCTGGTGGGCTTCGTAGTTGCGAAATGGATATTTGGAAAAAACTGCTGTGCCGAGATATATCTTATCATTCAAGCTATTATCAGCCTGAAAGCGGTAGTCCGTATATCCACTATTCTGAATTATTTTTTCAGCATAGGGTTTCAGAATATTATCAATAGTCAACGAATACTCAGGCATACAAAGAATATCGGCATCCTGTTCTTGCAAAAAGTCAATTATTTTCCTATCGAAAGCTTTACTAACCGGCTTATTGAAAACCCCCATCCCATGCGAATTCCAGCTAACTATCTTGATCGTCCTGGGTTTGCGGGACATATCATTATCGGTAAAGATGTTAAAGGCAAAAACTGTAGTAGTAACCTTATACCCGCCAACCAAAACCAGAACCGATAATATTGCACGCCATTTATGGGCTGAGAACAACCACATAATGATAAATATAACATTGGCAAGAATAGCAAACGGTAGTGTGAGGCTAAATAGTGCAATGTATTTTGTAGTGAGGGGGTCCGTATACGCTGCTACTATGCAGCAGCACAACCAAACTACAACAAGTATATTCAGGAGAAAAAATATACTGCTAAAGATGCGCCTGAGCATATTTCTGCCGCCGTTTCCCACTGGTTATTTATTACTGTCGTTACCGGCGTTCATTAAAATCTCACGTTCTTCCTGTGTCAATGAATTGTAGCCTTGGGTATTTATTTTATCCAGTATAGCATCTATACGGTCGTGAACATTAGTATGGCTTTTTATTCTGCTGATCACCTCATTGCGCTTACGGCTGTTTTTAATACGCACCTTTTGTTCGTTCGGGCTGAAAGCATTGTTCAGTTTATCAATGACTATATACGGCCAGGCTCCGGGCTTATAGCCCTTCTGCAGCAGCTTTACATACCCAAACCCGGTAAGTGCCCCTCCTGCCAATAACAGCAGCCTGGCACCTTCAAGGTTAGCATTCATAACCGATAGTGCTAAAAATATAACTGCTATTACAGCTATAGGCACACTAAAATGTTCACCAAAGTAAAAGCGGTAATTAGGCGCAAATGTTAATGCTGCTGCAGCTAAACCCATTACACCTGCCTGCGCCCCGAATAAGAACCCGCTAACCTTTACTGCTGGTATCATTTGTGCTCCTTCGTAAAACAAGCCGCCTATTACAAGGCTATAAACAAATACCGGTATCACTTGTTTGTAACCTGTTAGCATCTGCAACACACCACCAAAGCAATACAGCCATATCATGTTGGAGAATAACTCCCAAAAACCATTATGCACCCAGCCGTAGGTTAGCACTGTCCACACTTTACTTTTATAAAATTCAAGTTGTGCAAGACCCAGGTTATGGGTGAACATCTTAATAAAGCTTTGCGGCGGAGCTTCAGCTACCATCATTATAACCCGCGACAAATGATAAGCTACAAACCCAACACCTGCAGCAACTATAAGTTGCAGCACAGCATTTTCACTATACCCCGGCCTGGAAGAATTGAATGATCTTTTATACATCGTTTTCATACTATACACTAATTATGATCAATAAAAATGCCTTCTGTTTTGCTTGTTCCAAATTTTAAGCAGTATGAATGCTACGAGCATGCCGCCCAGGTGAGCAAAATGCGCTACGTTATCGCCTGCTGAATTACGAAACCCTGCATACAACTCGAACAAGGCATATGCCCCTACAACATATTTTGCTTTTATAGGCACCAGGAAATATAGATACAGTAACGTATTGGGGAATAAGTAGCCGAAGGCAAACAAAATACCAAATACCGCACCCGATGCACCTACAGTAGCTTCATCAAATATCCCCGGCAAATACTGCCCTGTGGCTGGGTTTGTTGCACCATTTAAATAATGATTAATCGCAGAGATGGATTCGTTGACATAATCTGCTGAAGGCATATTCTGCCACTGAATATTGAAATTATACAGGTATACATTCAGTGGGTTGTATTG
>JAEZIL010000033.1 GCA_023436685.1 Bacteroidota bacterium
CCTCCAGGATCATCATAAATAAGCTTACTAACCTGCTATATAGTGAAATAACATTGCTTGAAGCAATGTTATTTCATTTAAGACCGGTTGCTAATTTTTGCTAAGTCCATGAAAATCTTATTTGCTACATTTTCTTTCCAAACACAATGCAGAAGCAGTCTTCGCGGCAAACTGCCGCACGAAAAAAAATTTTTTATGACAGAAAACTTAGCAAAACTTAACAACACATATAATTATCTCACATAAAAAACCGGACTGAAATACCAGCCCGGTTGTATAAAAAGAAGTTCTTTAATTTAACCCATCGGTTTCAACACCTTTGGCTATTTTCTTAACCAGGCGCTGCAGTACGGCTCCTGGCCCTACTTCGGTAAAGCGGGTAGCGCCGTTCTCTACCATCTTCAATATGGTCTGTGTCCACCTTACGGGTGCCGTTAGCTGGTTGATAAGGTTCTCTTTGATCTGCTCAGGTGTTATGTAAGGATGAGCGTCTACATTCTGGTACACCGGGCAGGTAGGGTTGTTAAAATGGGTATTGCTGATGGCATCCATTAGTTGTTCCCTTGCAGGCTCCATAAGCGGCGAGTGGAAGGCCCCGCCCACGGGCAGTACCAGTGCACGCTTGGCGCCGGCAGCCTTTAGCTTCTCGCAGGCTTGCTGCACACCTTCAATAGTACCGCTTATTACCAACTGGCCCGGAGAATTGTAGTTAGCCGCTACCACTACCTGGTGCTTAAACTCGGCACACACATCTTCTACTACCTTGTCTTCTAGCCCTAGTATGGCCGCCATGGTAGAAGGATTGATCTCGCAGGCGCGTTGCATAGCATCGGCCCGCTTGGCTACCAGTCTAAGGCCATCCTGAAACGATAGTACTCTGTTTGCTACCAGTGCCGAGAATTCACCCAAAGAGTGCCCGGCTACCATGTCAGGTTTCAAATCGGGGGTGGTTTCAAACTTTATAACCGAATGAAGGAAGACAGCAGGCTGTGTTACCTTGGTTTGCTTCAGGTCTTCGTCACTACCGCCAAACATTACATCGGTAATACGGAAACCAAGTATCTCGTTTGCCTGTTCAAAGTACTCTCGCGCTACTGAACTGGTTTCGTATAGTTCTTTACCCATACCCGAGAACTGTGCCCCTTGCCCCGGAAATATAAATGCGTGCTTCATATGTTATGTTTTACGGCGGCTAAATAACACCATTTCGGGCAAAGTGCCAATAAGCAATAGCTGGCACTATAATAGTATAGAGTGTGTTTAAGATACAATTAAGATATTGCTATTAATTTTGACCTTTATGAATTGGATAAATATTACAAGCGAAGATCAGCTGGAACAGATTAAAGAAGAAAGCAAGCAACACCCTGTTGTAATTTTTAAACACAGTATACGCTGCTCAATAAGCAGCATGGCCAAATCAAGACTAGATCGTAGTGAAATACCTTCAGATATAGCCTTCTATTATCTCGACCTTATCAACTATCGCTCTATATCTAATAAAATAGCTGAAGACTTTCATATTCACCATGAGTCGCCACAAATATTATTGATAAAAGATGGCGAATGCAGGTATTCAGAAAGCCATAATGGCATTAATATGGATGATATCATAGAACAGGCTAAAGTGGTTTAATAATAAACAGCGTACTTTAGGTGCATGAAACAGATCCTATTTGCACTATTGGTTATAGTAATGGCCTCATGCAATGCTCAAAGCATCAAGGTGCTTAAGAATACTGAAAAAGAACCCATAACCTGCTCCGACTGCCTAATGGTTAGAATACAAAATAGCGGGAAAGATAATATTAGTAAGGTTGAAGTGACTAATGACGCAGGAGATGCATTTATATTCGATGGCGTTAAAGCGGGAGCAACAGGCAGCTACCGCAATATTACCAAGCTTTGCCAGTGTGGCTACGATATAGTTATTTACTATAACCGTTCGGAAACGAATAAGACTACACTTACACGTCAGTGCCGCAACATTGTTAAGTGCACCGACTATTATAGCGGCAAGCTAACTATCGACATTAATACCGCGAAACTGCCACAAGATCTTACTCAAAAAGATGTTAGCCGTACAGAAGTAGAAATGAACTTTATTAAAGATTAGCTATATCTTTTTCCCCTTCCACCTACCTGTTTTTAAGTAGATGAAGGATATTATGAGCAGGCTGGTCCAGTACACGAACTCGGAACCCCATGCCCAGTGTAAAGGCATACGCTTCAACTCTATAACAATGAAGCAATATACGAGGTAACTACATACACATATAACCTCTATAGTAAGGTTGATAACTGTATTGCCTGTGCCTACAACACCGTTGAACAGCACCGTGGATAACGACATGATTAGCGTAGCAGTAGTAATGACACGTAAGCTTGGCTTTGCAAACGCTACCAATGAAGGATCATCCCTATATAAGGAAAGAAAAGTATCGGAAAAAGTGAGCAGGATAATACATACACCCAGCGTAACCAGGAAACTTAGCTTAGCTACCTTAGCTATCAAAGGTACTACCATACGCTGCCTGCCATGCCCTATAATGTTGCTTACCATAGTATTGCAAGTAGCAGCAAATGCCCAGGTGCCAATACCCACTATACCGAATACGCTGCGTAGTATTTGTGACGATGCCAGTTCACGTTCGCCAAGATGCTCTACAAATATGAAGAACACTTGCCACCCCCCAATGCTAAACAGATACTGTACAATAAGTGGTGCAGCAACTTTCAACGACCGTTTGGACAAATCGCTATCGAAACGCAAGTATGATAAAACAGGATACTGCTTGTAGAACTTATGAAAGTAATAGATACCATACATAGTGAGGCAGTAAGCCACCTCAGATAACATTGATGCTACAGCGGCCCCTTCAAGACCCATTTGTGGAAAGCCACCTTTGCCAAATATGAATAAATAGTCGAAAAGCACATTTGTTATAGTACTCACCAGAGAACCGTATATCAGGTATCTAGTGCGGCTAATTGATATATAAAAGGCATTTGCCAGTTGTGTTAGCATCAGAAAGGGCAATCCCCACACTCGTATATACAAG
>JAEZIL010000337.1 GCA_023436685.1 Bacteroidota bacterium
ATCTCGTCAACATTCAGTATACGTGTAAGGTTAGGATGGCCTACAAAATTTACTCCGAAAAAATCATAGGTTTCGCGCTCCATCCAGTTAGCACCCGAAAATATTTGGGTTGCGGTAAATACATCCGGCTTATCAATAGATACATACACCTTCATACGGAGGCGGATATTATCTATCATATTATGCAAATGGTAAACTACACACAACTCCTCCCCCTTTCTATCGGGAAAATGTACGGCTGTAAGATCGGTAAGAAAGCGGAACCCGAGCGACTCATCTTCGTACAGGTATTGCATGATCTTAAGATTTAGTTCAGCAGGCGCAATTACGCACTGCATACCAAACGATTCTTCCCAACCCAGCACATCGCCGAATTTTTCCGTTAATTTTTGTTTTACTATTTCGTTGGTCAAAACCATAATGCTAGTCAAAAGTAAAAAGTCAAAACTCAAACTTTTTGAATTTTGCCTTTTGAATTCTTATTTATTGTATCCCGTAGCTATCCAGCAAAGCTTTGTACTGCGGGCTATTTCTGCGGCGCAGGCTTTCGTTCCCTACAAGTTCCTGCAATTTTAAAATACCATCTATTATACCTTCCGGCCTTGGCGGACAACCCGGCACATACACATCTACCGGTATTACCTGGTCAATACCTTGTAATACAGAATATGAGTCGAATATACCGCCGCTTGAAGCGCACGCGCCAATAGCAACCACCCAACGGGGCTCTGCCATTTGAAGATAAACCTGACGTAGGATAGGCCCCATTTTTTTAGCAATAGTGCCCGCTACCAGCAGCATATCGCACTGACGCGGAGTAAAACCCATACGTTCGGAACCGAAACGTGAAAGATCATAGTTAGCACCCATTGTGGCCATGAATTCGATACCGCAACAAGAGGTAGCAAATGGTAAAGGCCACAAAGAGTTTTTACGGGCCAGGCCCACCACTTTATCGAAAGAAGTCGCAAAAAACCCTTCGCCAGTATAGCCCTCGGGCATTTCTGCCACTTTAATGTTAGTATTATATTGAACCGGACGTGCCATGATCTTTAATTTTGAAGTTTTTGTTTATGATAGCTACCTACAAAGCCTAAATTTCATTCCATCACCATCTCACAAACGTTAATCTTCCCACTTCAATGCGCCTTTTTTCATGATATATATAAAGCCGCAAAGGAAGAATGCTACAAACATAATAACCGCCAGGAAACCATCGGTACCCAGCTCTCTAAAATTCACGGCGTAGGGATAGAAGAAAATTACCTCCACGTCGAACAAGACAAATAATATTGCCACCAGGAAATATTTGATAGCCATTGGTTGGCGCGCATTACCTACCGAAGGGATACCACTCTCAAAGTTGATGAGCTTATCGCTGGTTCTGCGCTTGGGGCCTAACAAGTGTGTTAAGCCCATCATTACACCTACGAAACCTACAGCTACAATTAATTGCAGTGCAATAGGAAAATAATTGAAAGGTGTATTCTGGTCTATTGCCAGCAGTAAATAATTCATATGCTTAAACTAGGTATACTGCCCCAATTTTCAGGACACACAAAGGTAAAGGTCTGTAGCGAATTTACAAGGTTGTATATACATATAAGGTCTATTTAACGCATTTTTTCTCAGCATATTCGTTTATAAAAGCAGGAAAACAAACGCATATAGTTCATTAAATATGTAAATACTATCAAAAACCAACACTTGTAAATAAAATACCACCAACATGTATCGTATTTTTGAGACATCTGATGCACAACCTGACCAAGATAAAACTCTTTCGTAGTCTGCTATGGATAACCTATCCATTTTCACTTGTACTTGTTTACCCACTGGTATTCTTGAAAAAAAAGAATAAAACGGGGCTTTTCTTATTTTTTGACAGATACACGTTGGGAGGTGCACAACGCGTACACCTGGATATTTTGAATAGTGTAAATGATTTGTATAAACAGGTATATTTTACAAGGCTATCACCAAACGGCGCGTTCAGGGAAGAGTTTTACAATACTCCTAACGCCTCTGTAAAAGATATACATTTTTGGTGCGACAACCTACTGATCCGCCTTTTTACTGTTCATTATTTTGCTTTTTATATTAACCGGCATAAAACGGGGCATGTATTCAGCTCAAACAGTACATTTTTTTATGATATGCTCCCTTTTATCAAAAATGGTATTATCAAAACAGAACTGTTGCACAATTTCACATTAGGGAAAAACGGAATGGAATTTTTTGGGCTGGCCAATTATAGGTATCTGCACAACAGGCTAACTGTAGATGTTGCCACATACAATAATATACTTACGCAATATGAAAAGTATGGCATAAACAGCGTGTATAGCAAAAGGGTACAATGTATTGAACCTGGGGTAATGATTAGCAGTATCAGTAATAAGGACTATAGTAAGCCCGTGAACATTTTGTATGCCGGAAGAGGTGGCGCTCAAAAACGCCCACATTTGCTAGATGCTATTGCTCAACACTTTATATCTAAGAGCTTACCTGTTCATTTTCATTTTGCAGGAGATGTTATAGATGAGCTAAGTGACTATGTAAAAAAGCACTCTATACTTCATGGGCAGATAACTGACCAAAAAATAATGTACAGCCTATACCAGCAATGCCATTCAATATTAATGACATCGGCTTACGAAGGATTCCCTATGCTAATAAAAGAGGGCATGGCTAATGGTTGTGTACCTATTGTTACCGCGTTAGATGGGAATAAATCACACCTTAAGCACGAAAAAAATGCGTTATTAATCCATCAGCCCGAAAATGAAAACCTTGTTGTGCAGCAAGGAATTGAATTGATACAGCGTTTGTTAAACAACCAATCGTTTCTGGAGGAATTATCACAAAGTGCTTATCAATATGCATCTGAGCATTTCGATAAAAAACAATTCGTACTTACATATCGTTCATTATTATTATTATCCAGATAGCTGCAAGATTTGATTATTCCATTCATTTATATCCCCATTAAATCAATGCTATATTTGCCAACACGCTGTATGTTATATGTTACCAAACTTGCAAAATAAGATCTAAGCTTAGGCATGGGCATAGTTATCAGGCAATCTATTAAAACAACGCTCGTGATATTTTCAGGAGCCCTGCTTGGTGCATTGATAACCTATGCCAATACGTTTGTATTTAATAAAACCAACCTGGGGTTTATCACGAACTTTGTATACCAGGCGGCACTAATTCAAATATTTACGCTTGTAGGTACTGCTTCTTTAACCCAGGTTTATACACAAAAATACCCTGAAGGAGACATAAGGCGAAAAGCACTTCTTTCGTTTAGCAGCCTGATCATTCTCGCAGCGTCAATACTGTTTGTAGTAGGCTATGCATTGTTGAAAGATGAGATCATAAGCCGTTATCAATATCACGACAGGCCTTTATTTGAGCGTTATTATTGGTTCACTCCTTTCCTGGTAGTGTGCTGGAGTTTCATGACCTTGCTCGATCATTATCTTATATCGCAACACAAAGTGGCAGTGTCTGCTTTTATGCGAGAGATTTTGTTGAGAGTGCTCACTCTAGGTTTTTTAGGGTTATATGTACTTAAGATCATCTCCTTTGACGTATATGTGGCAAGTATAATAGCTACCTATTTACTGCCAACGCTTGTAATGCTATATATATGTTTCAGAACTAAAGGGTTTGGGTTCACACTAAATCTAAAGGTGTTTTCAAAGGAAGACTATAGAGGTTTCATCCATTTTTCGTGGTATCATTTACTGCTGGTTGCTTCCATGAACATAATGGGCTATCTGGATATGCTGATGCTTGCCCCTCTCGATAAAGAAGGTGTAGCCAGCCTGGCAGTATACCGTGTAGCTGTTTTTCTTATATCTATTATGCAAATACCCTACAGGGCTATTACAAATGCATCTTTTGCCGTATTAAACCGAACTTATATAGAAGAAAGTAAATCAGCCTTTAGCACGCTTTTCAATAAGTTGGGAAACAACTTGCTGATAGTTGCTGTAGCCATGTTTATACTAATAGCATGCAATCTTGATAACATTGTAGCTGTTTTTCCTGAAGGTTATGAAGCTATCAAGCCTGTTGTACTTATTTTAATGCTGGGCAGGTTGATAGATATGGCTACCGGAGTGAACAATGAAGTCATCAGCATTTCCAAATACTATAAGTTCAATTTCAGGATATCTGCATTGTTGTTAATTCTCTCTTTCGGGCTCATGCGGTATCTCATTCCTGTTTATGGCATCTATGGTGCTGCCTGGGCTGCCACCTTAGCTTTAGCTGTATTTAATATATTGAAAATGATATTTCTATGGGTGAAATTGGATCTTCATCCATTTAATAAAAATACTGCATATATCTTCCTGGGAGGCCTGGTAGCCTACGCAATTAATTTCCTGCTCCCTTTTCTTGTTAACCCCATATTTGATGCGTGCCTACGGTCCATTCTTATCGCAATTTCATACGTAGTTTTTCTGCTTTTAACCGGTGCATCTCCCGATTTGAAAAACTACCTTATTTCAATAAAAACAAATAAGCGACTTTTCTAGTCTGTCACGGTATTGCTAAATTATTACGAAAGGCTTGTTTGGCAAACGTTTCAGTAGAAGGAGATGTCTTAAACTTATGACAATTGTCATACTTAAGCTAGTAAGATATTGCTATTTTTACATATAAGCTATAAACATTTATGCCCAAATTTCTGGCCTATACCCGAATAATATTTACACTCATCTTTTGCTGCGCTGGAAGTTATAGCAACGCGTCTCACTTTTACGGTGCCGATCTCTTTTATACTCACGTATCGGGCAACACTTACAAAATAACACTTGTGGCCTATGGCGATTGCGATGGCAGCGCGTTTCCATCATTTTCTTCTTCCACCCCGGATATATTGATTACAGACCAGATTTCTTACAGCGGCAACTTGTTTCTCACACTGCAGGCCCCTACCGCCGGGGTAGAAGTAACGCCTGTATGCCCATCGCAACTAAGCAATACAAAATGCGCTTCACCATCAGGTACTTTACCAGGTGTAAAAAAATTCACATATAGCGGTAATGTTACTCTGCCATTTACAGCATCTACCTGGCTTTTCAGGTTTGATGGATGGATGAATAGCAGTACACAAGCAGGGCGCAGCAATACTTTAACAAATATCTCTGCCACGGCATCGGTCATGGCCCTTGAGGCAACGCTTGATAATACTTCAGCCCCCAACTCATCGCCCGAATACACCACTATACCAACACCATTTTTCTGTATTAACAAGCCTGCAAGCTATAACCCCGGTACCGTAGACGCCAATGGCGATAGCCTGGATTTTGAATTGATCGACGGCTTAAGTGCTACCTCCACTCCGGCAATAAGCTATGTTTCACCTTATACCGGTTCAGCTCCTCTTAGTGCAAGTACCGGTACTTTCACTTTCAGCAACACAACGGGCCAGTTAAATTTTACACCAAATAACGCGCAGCGATCTTTGGTTGTAAACAAGGTAACGGAGTATAGAAATGGAATAGCCGTGGGCAGCAGTATGCGCGAAATGACATTTGTAGTGCTTAGCCCTTGCAGTAATAACCCTCCGGGGGGTACCATATCAAGCCCCAATGGCGGCACTCTTGTAGATACCGTTACTATCAAGGCTTGTAAATCAAGTGGCACCATATCCTTCAGCATAAACCCTAACGACCTTGACGGCGATAATATCAATATGGTGGCAAATGGCTTACCATCAGGCGCTACTTTCACCATTACCAATAACAACACAAGCGCACCAACAGGATCTTTTTCCTGGAATATTACAAATGTTGCCGCTGGCACCTATAATTTCTTCGTTACCTATACCGATAATGGGTGCCCGATTTCCAGCAAACAAACTATGGCATATTCTGTGATTGTTCTGCCAATCCCCGGCATATCATTCCAATTAGTATCTGCTGCCACATGCACTAAGAAAGCTGTATTTAAGGTAACACCCTCCGGTACTTCCTCTCCCTTTACTTACACCATCCGGCAAGGAACAACCGTTTTAAACACTATATCCGGGGTAACCTCCTCTCAAACGGATAGTGCATCGCCCGGAACATATACTATACGCTTTGAAAATGCTAACAGCTGCTACAAGGATACTTCCATCACGTTTAGTCCTGCTCCTGCACTCTCAATCAGTGCTAGTAAAACATCACCCTCATGCTATGGTGGTGCCAATGGAAGTATTACTATTAACGCATCAGGGGGCAAGTCGCCTTTTGTATATGCGTTAGGTAGCGGCAGTTTTACCTCAAACAATATATTTACAGGCCTTAGTGCCGGCTCTTATACTTTATCTGTTAAAGATGCTAACGATTGTGTTAAATCAATCAATGTTACAGTTACCAACCCTCCCGAAATAGTAGCGCAGATATTGGTTGCACGGCCTACCTGTAATTTTTATGGCAATGGCACCATCACGGTCAACGCAATTAATGGCACTGCGCCATATCAATATGCCATTGGTAGTGGTGCATTTGGCAGCAACAATACCTTTACAGGCTTAGCAGGCGGTAGTTATCTGGTACACATAAAAGATGTAAATGGATGCTTGAAAGACAGCTTATTTGTGTTAAATGATTCTATCAGCGTGCATGCAAGCGCTAGTGTTACCAATGTTCTTTGTAATGGTAATAGTACAGGCGAAATAACTTTGACAGCCAATGGAGGAAGCCCGGCCTACCAATACCAGTTAGGTTCGGGCATGCTTAGTACTATCAATACC
>JAEZIL010000043.1 GCA_023436685.1 Bacteroidota bacterium
ATTTTGATAAGCTCTTTAATTGTTTTCGATAATGAACTCTGAGAAAGATAGATTTCTAACCCAACCATTGCTTTTAGTGCATTAGGTGCTACAGTTTTAATGTTAAATCGTTCTTGCATTGCTTATCGTTTAAATTGTTCAATGCAAAAGTGAAAAATGGCATACTGATAAAACTTAAACTGGTTTAAGAAATCCGCTTCTTACGGATTTCACTCAGATATCCGGGTGTAAATCCTAAAAAGGAAGCGCGTAAGTATTGGGAATAGGTTGCGCAAATTCTGGATATCTATTAACTGATTGAAAGTAAAATTCTTCTTTAGATATAGAAACAGATATTTGACACCCATTTGAGCAACTGCATAAGCCGCTGGGAAACAAAACGGAATAGCGCTCAGCATTTATAAAATAAAGACCTTTTTGTACGCGAACCTAAATTGCAGATAACCAGTTACTGATACAATTAACTCAAACGATTCAAACAATAAAAGCCGCTACAGTAGCGGCTTTCGTATTTCGTGAACCCGTAGGGACTCGAACCCTAGACCCGCTGATTAAGAGTCAGCTGCTCTACCAACTGAGCTACGGATTCAGTATGACAAATATAACTAAAGTTGCCAGTCAACCAATTGGTTCACCCACTCTTCGCGGTAGGGTGTTTGTACTTTTATATAGTTATCGGTATAGCCTTCCATCATGCCATTCTTCTCTGCGCTTTCAAACAATACTTTTCGCGTTTGGCCATTGTGTTGTGCCGTAAAATATTGCAGCTTTTGGTAAGAAAGGTTGCGCAAGGCTTTGTTGCGTTCATGCCTTATGTTCATAGGCACTACAGGCTGCATATCTATTGCCAGCGTATTAGCACGTTCAGAATAGGTAAAGACGTGAAAGTAAGAAACATCAATGCTGTGCAGAAAATCGAAGGTGTCTTTAAAGTCTTCATCGCTCTCGTTAGGAAAGCCTACTATTACATCTACCCCTATAGCGCAATGCGGCATCAGCTGCTTAATGGTTGCTATGCGTTCGGCATATAGTTCGCGCTGATACCTGCGGCGCATTAGCCCTAGTATCTTATTGCTGCCGCTTTGCAGCGGTATATGAAAATGCGGCATAAACTTCTTTGATCTTGAAACAAATTCTATGATCTCATTGCTCAGCAGATTTGGCTCAATAGATGAGATACGGAAACGTTCAATTCCATTTGTTTCGTCTAGCGCCTGCACCAGTTCATAAAAGCTTTCTTCGCGTTTTTTACCACCATTAGTGCCTTTGCCAAAGTCGCCAAGGTTTATACCCGTAAGCACTATTTCTTTGCTACCTGTCGATGCCAGCTCTTGCACATTCTCCAGCACGCCGGCAATGCTATCGCTGCGGCTATGGCCGCGGGCCAGCGGGATGGTGCAAAACGAGCAGTTATAATCGCAACCATCCTGCACTTTCAGAAAGGTGCGGGTACGGTCGTTCAAAGAGTAAGAACTGTTGAAACCTTCAACATCTGCAATATCGCACGAGTGTATTTGTGCAGTATTACCCTTTGTAAGGTCTTGCAGGTGTTTTGTGATATTGAATTTCTCAGCAGCGCCCAGCACAAGGTCCACACCTTCTATCTCTGCTATTTCTTTAGGCTTCAGCTGGGCGTAGCACCCTGTTATCACCACCATAGCCTCAGGTGCGCGGCGCTGTATACGCCTTACCAGCTGGCGGCATTCTTTATCTGCATTGTCGGTTACCGAGCAGGTATTGATAACATATACATCAGCAGCTTCGTCAAACTCTTTTTTCACAAAGCCATCTGCCTCCAGCATACGGCTGAGTGTAGATGTTTCGGAATAATTGAGTTTGCAGCCCAGCGTGTGGAACGCTACCGATTTGGTTGATATCATAACAGGGCTGCAAAATTACGAAATATTGCAATCTGCTTGACAGGTTAACGCTACGGATGTACCTTTGTTTAATATTTATCCATTATGAAGAAATTTTTATTGTTTTTGGCAGCAGGTGCTGTCCTGATAACTTCTTGCGACAAGCTTGGGGGGCTAGGTAATATTACGCAGGATATCAATTCAAGTGCGGATCTGTTGCTTCCCGGTGTACCTGGGTATGACACTGTATTACCGGGAGGAGTATTTGCATATTCACCGGCTATTAATGTAGAAACCAATTCGGAGCAAACCTTAAAAGACTACAATACAAGCAGCGATAAGGTAACCAGTGTTAAGCTGACCAAAATGGCGGTTAAAATGCTGGAACCAGGCGGGCAGGTATTCGATTTTATGGATACTATAAAAGTGTACATATCGGCCGATGGACTTGAGGAAAAACTGATGGCCTATAAAAATGGTGTGCCCACTGGTGTGCAAAATGTAGACCTGGACTGCTATAGCGATATTGAAATGAAGGAGTATTTCCTGAAACCACAAATGCGTATCCGTTTTGGCGGCCATTTTGTTAAATCCCCCGACAGCACTACCAAGCTTCAGTTGGATTTTACCAACCAGCTAACTGCAAATGTTTTAAAATAGAACTTAATGCTTTAGCAATAAAATAGCCCCGAATATTCGGGGCTATTTATTTTATTAACCTAGTAGAAAATCCGGGGTATTAGAAGCGGTAGCCTATCTTGAAGCCAAATTGTACCAGGGCTTCAGGGTCGTTATAGCTGCGGTATCCGTAATAATAATCACCGCGGTTATTATCCGAAACATAAGAGAAGCCAATACCAAACTCAAGACCCATGTGCAGGTGCGGAGTAGGGTTGATGTTCAAAGAGTTGTTTATAATCATACCAAAGGTGAATTCCGTGGTTTGAACCTTTGCCGGGTAGCCGGGGTATGTTATATAAGGACCATAGTATGGGCCATTATAATAGTAGTAGTCTGAGTATTCGGATACGCGGAACACCAGGTTGGGGCCTACGGCATAACGTACTATGCCTTTACCACCTGTAGGGTAAAATTTAAGACCTGGCATTGCATAGAAAGAATAGTCATGTTTCCTGTCTGTGCCATAGTAGCCGCCGTAGTATACGTCATCATACCTGGAGCCGTCCACATTAAAAGCCATAGCCAAAGGCATATAGAAGCTAACAATGTTGCGTTTTCTATCCAGCACGCGTTCATAGCTTATTCCTACACCCGGGCCATTTTCAGTTATTTGTAGTGGCGCTGCTGCAAGAATATTGTTGCCGTATTTCAATTTGGGCTTATCCTTACGGTCGCGGCGGTCATGGTCAGGATGCCCCGGTCCACGGCGCTCGGCCACTATAACGTCCTCATCGCCATTTTCATATTCAATGCGCGATACCTCTTTTTTATTAATAGTATAATCAGGGCCGCCATCGTTGCTTGCCTTCTTATAAATGATGTTTTTTTCACCCACCATTTTTACGTTCACTTCCATTACATCGCCATCGCGCGTGTAAATTTTGTCTTGGGCAAATACCGTAGATGCGCTAAAGAGGGTTATAGCACTTAAGAATGAGATTTTCAAATTCATACAGAATGAGGGTGTTTTAGATTGTTAAAATAGCACAGATTGTGCCAAATTTCTACTAAAACGTGAAAGTTTCTGATTAATTGTATATAAAGCGGCCGTTTTCGTTTTCTATCACAACTTCTTTTGCTGCAGCCTCTTCTACATATCCTGATATTTGAGCATCGATACCAAATGATTTAGATATTTCGACAATAGCTGCAGCTGTTTCTTTATCGGTATAAATTTCCAGCCTTTGGCCCATATTGAATACCTGGTACATCTCTTTCCAGTCTGTACCTGCTGATTTCTGTATCATATTGAATAATGGAGGAACTGGCAGCAGGTTGTTCTTCACAACACGCAATGGTTTAGGCAGGTAATGCAAAACTTTGCTTTGGCCACCACCACTGCAGTGTATTATGCCGTGTATCTTATCAAAATGTTGTTGTAATACTTTCAGTACTACGGGCGCATAGGTGCGGGTTGGCGATAATATCATTTTACCCACGTTCAGCGGTGTTTCGGTGCTATCCAGCATACCGTATGTACCGTTGTACACTACTTCATCGGGCAGGTTAGGGTCAACGCTTTCAGGGTATTTTGTTTTATATTCTTTCTTTAGCAGTTCGTGGCGGGCACTGGTAAGGCCATTGCTGCCCATACCGCTATTATATTCTTCTTCGTAAGTGGCTTGTCCGTAGCTGGCCAGCGACACTACGACATCGCCGGCTATCATTTTTTCAGTAGTTACCAGTTTGTCGCGGCGCATGCGGCACGCCATAGTGCCGTCTACTATCACAGTGCGAACAACATCTCCTACGTCAGCAGTTTCACCTCCTAAAAAACGGATATCGATACCATATTCGGCCAGGGTATTAAAATATTCCTGGCTGCTGTTGATGATAGCGCTGATAACCTCGCCAGGTATCAGGTGCTTGTTACGGCCTATGGTTGATGAATAGGTGAAAGGCCCTGTAGCGCCAACACACAGCAGGTCGTCAATATTCATAACGATCGAATCGATAGCGATGCCTTTCCACACGCTCAGGTCGCCCGTTTCTTTCCAGTACATATATGCCAGTATCGATTTGGTACCCGCACCGTCGGCATGCATCAGGTTGCAATAGGCATCGTCGCCCCCCCAGTAGTCGGGGTATATTTTGCAAAATGCATTGGGGTAAAGGCCTTTATCGAGCTTGGCAATAGCGCGGTGCACATCTTCTTTTTGTGCAGATACGCCTCTCTGGTTATAACGGTTATTATCAGACATCGTGGCGCAAAAATAAACTAAAACCCTAAGACTTAAATGCCGATGTCATGTTGTATTCCAGCAGGCGTTTTACCTCAGGCCATTCTTCGTGGATGATGCTGAAAATAGCAGTGTTACGCAGTTCGCCATTGTAGCGAATGCGGTCGTTACGGAGTGTGCCCTCGTATTTGGCTCCTAATTTGCGTATAGCTGCACGGCTGCGCATGTTTTTGTCGTGCGCCTGTAATTGTATACGTACGGTGTTTAGTTGCTCGAAACAGTAGGTGAGTAGCAATAGCTTGCAGGCAGTATTATGTCCTTTGCCCCATACTTGCGGCGTATACCATGTCCAGCCTATCTCCAGCTTTCGGTGTGCCGGATATATATTATAAAAACGCGTGCTGCCAATAATTTCACCTGTCTTATTGTCAAAAATTGTAAACGGATACTCTTCACCGGTAGGACGGCGCAGCAGCGCACTTTTTAGTTCGTTTCTCAGGGTTTCATTATTGGTGCCGTCTAGCGAAAGGAACTGCCATATCTCCGGTTGTTGCGCAATTCTCAGCAGTGCATCAAAATGTTCAGCAGAAAGTGGCTCCAGCCTCACAAATTCGTTTTGCAATACTACAGGATGCTGTATCCAGTTCATAAATTAGGTGTATGGTGCAATTTACAGCAGGTATCGACATTTATGTACATTTACGTTCATGATAAGTAAAGGGCCGCTATTAGAGTGTGTACCCAATTTTAGCGAAGGCCGCGATAAAAGTATAATTGATGCTATTGCAGCCTCTATACAGCAGGTAAGTAATGTAAGCTTATTGCATATAGATGCCAGCCCGGCAGCCAACCGCACAGTAATGACCTTTGCAGGCCAGCCTGAGGCTGTGGTGGAGGCTGCTTTCCAAGCAATAAAAACAGCAGGTGAGCGTATAGATATGAGTAAACAGGAGGGGGTGCATCCCCGCATTGGCGCTACTGATGTTTGTCCGTTGGTACCACTGGCCAATATGACAATGGCGCAAGCTGTTGACTGGTCGAACCAATTGGGTAAGCGTGTAGGCCAAGAACTGAATATACCGGTTTATTTATACGAGCATTCTGCAAAAGCAAAACATAGGCAGGCATTGCCCGATATACGCAAGGGACAGTACGAGGGCTTTGCAGAGAAGATGAAGCAGCCGGAATGGATGCCCGATTATGGCCCTGCCAACTTTGCACAAAACACAGGCGCTACCGTTTTGGGTGCCAGAGATGTGCTGGTGGCGTTCAATATATCTTTAAACACGCAAGATATTGGCAAGGCCGAATATATAGCTGCGCGTATGCGTACCAGTGGTTATTGGCAAAAAGACAACGGGCAAAAGATAAAAATACCAGGCATGTTACCTAAACTTCGTGCAATAGGCTGGTACATGGCCGATTTTGGCAGCGCCCAAGTATCTATGAACCTACTTGACTACCGCATTACCTCTCCACTAAAGGTTTGGGAAACCTGCAAAGCAGTAGCTAAAGAAATAGGTGTAGAACTGATAGGCAGCGAACTGATAGGCCTGATGCCTGAAGTCTGTGTGCTGGAAGCAGGTAACTTTGCACTGAATGGCAGAACAGCCACAAAAGAAGAAACGATACAAAAAGGAATAGAATATTTAGGGTTGGATAAAGTAAAGCCTTTTACTATTGAAGAAAAGGTGCTGGAATATGCCCTGCAAAAAGCCGGATGGATATAATGAGCCAAAGAAACATAACATATCATATTTTTTCTGTTGTAAGGGTGTTGCTGTATCCTTTTGCACTTGTTTATGGCGCTGTGGTTTGGTTGCGCAACCGCTTGTACGACTCCGGTGTTTATGCATCGGTCGAGTTTAGTGTACCCGTTATTAGTGTAGGTAATTTATCGGTAGGGGGAACAGGGAAAACCCCACACGTAGAATATTTGGTAAATCTTTTGCAGTATAGCTATAAAGTGGCCACTATGAGCCGTGGCTATAAGCGCCGCACCCAGGGTTTTATACTGGCCGATGAAAAGTCGAATGCTTTGCAGATAGGCGATGAGCCAATGCAATACCATATGAAGTTTCCGGAGCTAACAGTGAGCGTTGCAGAAGAGCGCCTGACAGGTATACCCGCATTGCTGCAAAAAAGCCCGCAGGTTGAGGCGGTGATACTTGACGATGCTTATCAGCACCGTTCTGTAAAGCCAGGGTTGAACATTCTCATTACTGATTACTCTAAGCCTTTCTATGAAGATCACATTCTGCCTTTAGGCACCTTGCGCGAAAGCCGTAAAGCCTACCACCGCGCCGATGTGATCATAGTGTCTAAATGCCCGGCTGATGTGGATAATACAATAGCTGCTGAAATGACACATGCTATTAATCCGTTGCCCGGTCAAAAAGTGTTTTTCACTACTATCCGCTATGCTTTGCCATACAATGTTTTCACACAAGAAACAGCTTCACTCCAGGGCAAGCATATTGTATTGGTGTGTGGTATAGCTAAGCCGCAACCATTAGTAGAGAAATTGAAAGAGACAGGTATTGATGTACACGTGCTGTCCTATAACGACCATCACTATTTTGTAAGTAAAGACCTGGAAGAAATAAAAGCGGCTTACGATAACTGGAATGTACCCGATAAGGTGATTGTAACAACAGAAAAAGACGCTGCACGCCTGCACCTGCATGCCGATAAACTTCAGCAATGGGGTATCGATCTGATAGTGCTTCCTATTAAGGTTTCGTTTTTATTTAACAGTGGGAATGATTTTGATACTATAGTTTTAGACTATGTTGTTAATAGCCTAACTGAAAACCACACATACTATGACGAAAAAACATAAAGCATCGAGCAAAAAGAAAGTAGATAGCTCAGGCAAGAAAATATATAAAGGTAAATTGGAAATAACCCGCGGCGGAATGGGGTTTGTAATAGTGGAAGGACTGGAAAAGGATGTTTTGATAAAGCGTGACAAGCTGGGAATGGCATTGAACGGCGACGAGGTGCGTGTAGAAGTGAATGAGCGCGGAAGGAAATTTGGCAGCCGTCCCGAAGGAGTTATAATAGACGTAATAAAACGCAAGCAATCAGAATTTAGCGGAAGAATAGAAGTTCATCCGCATTTTGCATTTTTAATACCCGATAGTGAAGCCATGCCGGTAGACCTGTTTGTTCCGCTGCATTTATTGCATGGTGCAAAGCATGGAGATAAGGC
>JAEZIL010000104.1 GCA_023436685.1 Bacteroidota bacterium
CATACAGGAAAATAGCCCTGAAGTATCACCCCGACCGTAACCCGGGCGATAAGGATGCTGAAGAGCATTTTAAAGAGGCTGCTGAAGCATATGATATACTTAGCAACCCCGACAAACGTGCACAGTACGACCGTTTTGGCCATGCCGGAATGGGTGGTGCAGGCCGTGGCCCCGGTGGCCCAGGAGGTATGCGTATGGAAGATATCTTCCAGAATTTTGGCGACATATTTGGCGACGATATGTTCGGCAGCTTTTTTGGCGGAGGCGGTGGTAGGCAAGGTGGTGGCCGAAGACAAGGTACCCGAGGTGCAAACCTTCGCGTAAAGCTAAAAATGGACTATGCTGACATAGCCAATGGAGCCAATAAAAAAATAAAAGTAAAAAAGTATGTACCCTGCAACACCTGTAGCGGCAGCGGTGCAAAAGATAAGAGTTCCATACAAACCTGCGGCAGTTGCGGAGGTTCGGGGCAGGTGCGTAGGGTAACCAATACCTTCCTTGGCCAAATGCAGACGGTAACTACCTGCCCTACCTGTAATGGTGAGGGTACGCAGATAACGTCGAAATGCGGTGCATGTAAGGGTGAAGGACGCGTTTTTGGCGAGGAAACATTAAGCCTGGACATACCTGCGGGTGTACAAGACGGTATGCAGCTGAGCATGGGTGGTGCCGGTAATGCAGGAGAACGCGGAGGCCCTCCGGGCGACCTACTGATACTTGTAGAAGAAGAAAAACATCCGCACCTGAAGCGTAGTGATATGGATGTTATTTATCAATTGCATTTATCATTCCCTGAGGTTGTACTGGGCACCAATGTTGAAGTGCCAACAATAGACGGCAAAGCCAAAATAAAAATACCTGCAGGTACACAAAGCGGCAAAATATTTCGACTAAAAGGAAAGGGCTTTCCGGGCTTCCAGTCGTACGACAAAGGTGACCAACTGGTTGAAGTAAATGTATGGTCGCCGCAACATTTAACAGATGAAGAAAAGGATATGCTGGAACGGTTAAAGAACTCCAATAACTTTAAACCAGGGCCAGAGGCTAAAAGCATGAAAGAAGACCGGAGTTTTTTCGATAAAATTAAGGACGCATTCGGGGGTTGATGATTATCATCAATCCCTTTTTTTTACACGTTAAAAGGAACACAAATGCGTGTGAATTAGAAGTATCAACCAAGTTTTTTGTTTAGTTTGCGTAACGCATGCATTGGTTGTACTGGATACTCGCCCTTATCATTTCTATTGCCGCAGGTTATTGGGTATACCGTGCCGATGTAAAGCGTGCTGTACTTTATCCCTGGCTTACTGCCGGCTTACGTGGGCTTATTATTTTCCTTGCCACATTACTGCTGCTTGCGCCTGCTATTACTATTCATAAAAACGAAACACAAAAGCCTGTTATTGTTGTGTTGCAGGATGAATCAACATCTATTGCACATGAACTTGGTAAAGACAGTACCAATTTCAGGAAGAATATAACGGGCCTACTAGATAAATTATCGGACGATTATAAAGTGATACATCAAGGCTTTGGTAGTAGTGTACAAACTGATAGCCTTTTTAAATACCAGCAGAAAGCAACAGATATTGCCAGCGCTTTGCAGCAAGTTGAAGAAGCTTTAGGCAACCAAAACATGGGAGCCGTGATACTAACCAGCGATGGGAGATATAATGAAGGCGCAAATCCACTACTACAACAGTTTGGCTTTAAAGCCCCTGTGTATACTGTAGGTATAGGCGATACGGCCATGCAAAAAGACTTACGCGTTACTAATACCTATGCCAATAAAACGGTTGCAGCCCGTAGCCGTTTCGAAATAAAGGCCGATATTCTGGCTACAGTATGTAAGGGATATAATAATAGCATCCAGCTATTAGAAGGTGGTAGCGTTATTGCTAATGCACCTATCAGTATATCGGGCGACAGATACGATAAAACAATATCCTTTTCTATAAGCACCGATAGGCCTGGCTTACATCATTACATAGTAAGTGCACCTGTTGCTGAAGGTGAGGAAAACACTGCAAATAACAAGCGTGATATATTTATTGAAGTAGTGGAAGACAGCAAAAAAATACTATTGGCCGCAGCTGCCCCCCATCCCGATATAAATGCCATACAGGAAGCATTGAAAGGCATGGATGCATATAAGCTTACTGTAAAGATTGGTGATGCTGTTCCATCCTCGTTCAATGCATACCAGGTTGTTATTTTACATCAACTTCCGGCAACTTTCCAAAATCTTACCAGCCAGGAAATGAATAAACCAGTGTGGTATATTCTAGGGTCTCAAACAAATCCCGGCATGCTCAACAGATTGCAACAAGCAGCAGAGATAACTTATGGCAGATTAGCCCGCAACGTTCTACCTGTTTACAATTCGTCTTTCTCAGGTTTTACATTACCACAAGGCATTCAGTCGGTACTTGATAAAATGCCGCCACTTTCTATAACAGCCAGTAATATTCAAACAAAGGGAAATGCATCATCTTTATTCAACCAAAAAGAAAATTCACAGCAGCCACTCTGGTTTTTTCAGCAAGGCACTACCCCTACAGCCATACTACTTGGCGAAGGCTTGTGGAGATGGCGTATGTATGAATATAAGAATTTCAGCAAGCATGACGTAATAGATGAATGTATTCGGCAAACAATTTCTTTCCTGGCTGCTAATACCAGCGACAAACCTTTCCGTGCAGTACTGCCAAAATACGTGTGGAGCGACCAGGAAGCTATTACGATAGATGCATACTTACTCAACGCAAATAACGAGCAAATCAATACTCCAGAGGCAAAGATCGTAATAACCGATAGTGCAGGCAGTAAACGTGAATTTTCCTTTGAGCATACGGGTAATAGTTACCGCATTAATACAGGCATATGGCCAGGGGGCGTTTACAACTATATTGCCACCACAAATTACAATGGTAAAACACTTACCAGCACCGGGAGTTTTACAATAGCATCGGTACCACTGGAAATGATGGAGACGGGTGCAGATTATAACCTGCTATATGGAATAGCACATAAATACAATGGTAGCTTTGTACCTGCAGCACATATAGCCTCGCTATACGATACTATAAGCAACAACAAGAATATTAAACCTGTTATTCAGACCAATACAGAGACCGCTCCGCTGGTAGAATGGAAATGGTTCTTTTTCCTGATACTTTTGCTCGCCGTTGCTGAATGGCTTTTAAGAAAATATTGGATGGCTCAATAGTTAGGCAGTCACACGCTTTTCGAAACGCACACACCTTTCAGGGTATTCATTAGCATGCTTGAAAACGAGGTTACGTATGTAATCATTATCCTGGAAAGGTTCCAGCTTTTCTTGCAAAAGCTCAATATCATCGGTAGGATACTCGCTATGAACATAACCCATTCCGTAAAAATTACCTTTCTTTATAAGTATACAACTTTGTTCATCGGCATGTATACCCTTATCGAAATAAGCAAAAGTAGGTAGCTGTCTCTGCATCCATTTAAGCCCTGCTTCTACTTTTTTATTATACTTTTCTACATTGGTGTAATGCCGGCAATCACCTCTTTCCGATAGTTCACCCTCACACTCTGCTACCTTTGCAAGATTACACAGGCGGGGGCATAGATCAAACTCGCTGATTAATTGCCTTAGCCAGTTGTGGCCCTCTATTATTGTATTGAATGTATAAACAGGCTGTAAATGTGTTTTACTTTTCTCAATACCCAAGCGTTTCAACCCTTGCCTGTCTTCATACATATATAGGCCAAATTTTGCCAGATACCCCCGTTGGCTGCGGTTATATGCAGGCCAAAGGCGTCGTATCTCGCTACTCTCCAAAATATGCGCCATTAATTCTGTAGCGCACTCTTTATAGCTCACCCTATGTATTTCACGGAGAAAGTCTTGCTTCTGCCTGTTAGGTTTATTGTTTGAGAAATGGCTTTTAACACGTTTAAATATATTCTTCGCCT
>JAEZIL010000198.1 GCA_023436685.1 Bacteroidota bacterium
GCGGCCAGCAAGCTGGCCGCTAATATCAATTACCCCTCAATATTACTTTACTTCTGCTACAGTAACTACTTTTTCAATTTTTACTTCTTGTTTTGCAGTAGTTGATGCTGCTTTATTGGCGTGCATACCAGCTATGGTTGGTGCAATAACCAGTGCCACTATCGACATCAATTTGATCAGGATGTTCATAGAAGGACCCGATGTGTCTTTAAATGGATCACCAACGGTATCACCCGTTACCGATGCTTTATGTGGTTCCGATTTTTTATAATAGATCTCACCGTTTATCTCAACACCTTTCTCGAAAGATTTCTTAGCATTATCCCATGCACCACCGGCGTTGTTCTGGAACATTCCCATCAATACGCCACTTACCGTAGCACCTGCCAGGAAACCACCCAACACTTCAGGGCCGAATATGAAACCTATGATCAGTGGGGAAACGATAGCAATAGCACCCGGCAGCATCATTTTACGGATAGATGCCTGTGTAGATATCGCAACGCATTTGTCATACTCTGGTTTACCTGTACCTTCCATAATACCTGGTATAGTACGGAACTGGCGACGAACTTCTTCCACCATGCTCATAGCTGCTTCACCAACGGCACGAATTGCTAAAGAAGAGAAGATAAAAGGTATCATAGCACCTACAAACAGGCCCGCCAGCACGTCGGCTTTGTATATATTAATAGCATCCTGCAGATCGTAGCCATTACTCTTTACCACACCCACATAAGCAGCAAATAGAGCCAATGCAGTAAGTGCAGCAGAAGCGATAGCGAAACCTTTACCTGTAGCAGCAGTTGTGTTACCTACAGCATCCAGTACGTCGGTTTTTTCACGCACTTCTTTAGGCAGTTCACTCATTTCAGCTATACCACCGGCGTTATCAGCTATCGGGCCAAATGCATCAATTGCCAGTTGCATAGCAGTAGTGGCCATCATACCCGCAGCGGCTATTGCCACACCGTACAGGCCGGCACAGTAGTAAGAACCATATATACCACCTGCCAGAACCATGATAGGAAGGAAAGTGCTTTCCATACCTATAGCCAAACCACCTATGATATTGGTAGCATGGCCGGTAGAAGATTGACGAACAATGCTCATAACAGGACGTTTACCCATTGCCGTGTAGAACTCGGTAATGATACTCATTAAAGTACCTACCACCAGGCCTACCATTATAGCACCAAACACACCCATTTTAGTAAATTCATATCCACGCAGGTTCATAGTTTCAGGCATCAGGTAATCAACCAGGAAGTATGATGCGATCGCGGTCAATACTATCGAACCCCAGTTACCCATGTTCAATGCTTTTTGTACTGCTGTTACACTCACCCCTACCGAATCGGATATACGCACGAAGAATGTACCTATTATAGAGAATACTATACCTATACCGGCTATCAGCATTGGCAATAATATTGGCGACATACCACCAAATGCATCCAGCGCCTCAGTTTCGCGGCCCAATACCATGGTAGCCAGCACAGTTGCTACATAAGAGCCGAAAAGGTCGGCTCCCATACCGGCAACGTCACCTACGTTATCGCCCACGTTATCGGCAATGGTTGCCGGGTTGCGCGGATCGTCTTCAGGTATACCTGCTTCTACTTTACCTACCAGGTCAGCACCTACGTCTGCAGCTTTGGTATAGATACCACCACCCACGCGGGCAAACAGTGCAATGCTCTCAGCACCCAGGGAGAAGCCGGTAAGCACTTCAATAGCGCGCTCCATTTCTTCGCTGTTTACAGCCGCATCGTTAGCAAATACCATTTTTAATATGATAAACAAACCACCCAGGCCCAGTACCGCTAAGCCGGCAACACCCAGGCCCATTACCGAACCGCCCGTGAAAGACACTTTAAGCGCGTGCGACAGGCTGGTACGCGCAGCTTGTGCGGTACGCACATTTGCTTTGGTAGCGATACGCATACCTATAAAGCCCGCCAAGGCACTAAATACAGCACCTATAACAAATGCTACTGCAATGAATGGGCTTGATTTAGGATTTGCAGATCCCATAAGGGCCAGCAATATGCCCGCTATTATTACAAAATAAGTAAGGATCTTGTATTCAGCCTTTAAAAAAGCCATAGCGCCTTCGGCTATATATTTAGCAATTTCCTTCATGCGGTCGTTGCCCGCATCTTGCTTGCTTACCCATGCGCTTTGGATAAATGTGAATAGTAACGCTAACACACCAAATAGTGGAACCAGGTACAGAATATTCATATTTTTTAGATGATATTAAAGTGGTCGCAAATATAGATGTTTAGTGTATAAAAACATACTTATCTATATTGCTGCCTTTGGAATGGTTTTTGAACTGTACTAAACAGATATTATTAGCGTTAAGACATATATTTAAGAAGAAGTGAGAATGAATATGCAAGGGGTTCCGGCCGATTATAAAAAACTTTCCGATGAGGAGTTGATACACCGCTACGCGCACCGCAACGAACCGGTAGCTATCAACTGCCTTTTTGAGCGCTATGGCCACCTTGTATATGGTATATGCACAAAATATTTAAAGGATAGCGAAGCAGCCAAAGACGCTACCCAGCAAATTTTTATTAAACTGCTCGACGACCTGAAACGGTTTGAGGTAACTCACTTCAAATCGTGGTTGTACCAGGTAAGCAAGAACTATTGCTTTATGCAACTGCGCAAATCGGTTCCGGTAGTTAATAATGAATTTATTACCAATGTGCATATGGAATCGGAGGAGGACTGGCATCAAAAAGCGGAGGAAGAAGAATTATTCAATAAACTGGAAGATGCAGTCAAGGAGCTCAATGCAGAGCAGCGGCAGTGCATAGAGCTTTTTTACCTGGAGCGGCTCTCTTATAACGAGATAACCACCAAAACGGGCCTCAGCCCCATGCAGGTAAAAAGCGCTATACAGAATGGAAGACGTAATCTCAAACTAAAACTGGAGGCGTCGAGGAACGTAAAGTCATGAGCAACGAACAACTAAAACATATATTCGACGATAGCGTTTGCCTTACACGCAGGCAAATGAAGGACTATGTAGAAGGTACAATGACCAACGAGGAAAGCTATGCTGTTGAATTGCACCTGAATAGCTGCCCTTTCTGCAGCGAAGCTACCGAAGGCTTATTTGAGCAAAAAGAGGGCCGCTCGGTAGAGGTGCTGGCACAACTGGATACTGATTTCCTGAAAGATCACTTCAGCCTGCAACATCCGCAAATACACCTGAACTCGCTTACTGCTGCACAGCCGGCTGCTGCCCACTACCCGCATAAAAAGCGTAAAACGGCGCAACCGCTCTGGCGCAATGTCTCCATTGCTGCTGCTTTGGCGCTGGGGCTGGGTATATTCTGGATGATGCGCTACGGCAGGGATAACATTGCTGCAAGCAATGAAATTGCCGGGCAGGCTGCTACGCCTTCGTTAAAGCCCAATACCGGGCAGCCGCTGGCAGATAATTCGCCGGTTGGTAACGGCCCGTCGCAATCGCGTCCTGAAAACAACGGCAGCGACCCTAAATCGCCACAAACCTTATTGCTGGCCGATGAAGCTGAAGATGATGACCAACCAAAGGAACTAGCTAAAGCAGCAGAGGCCAGGGAACCGGCAGCCGATACTGCCCCACAGGCAAAGGAAGAAGAAGTAGCAGTGAATTCATATAAAGTGCCGTTAGTTGAAAAATCTGTTGCAGCAATGCCGCGCAATGTGCCCCCTGCTGAACAAATAGAAAAAATGCCTTCACGTACAGCCGATGTGGCTGCTGCCACTGCAGGCGTTAACAGTAGTTCTGAAGACCTTAAGGT
>JAEZIL010000166.1 GCA_023436685.1 Bacteroidota bacterium
GGTCTACTCATCTATGATAGAGAAAGAAGGCATTAGAAAAATGGAAGAAAAAAAATGGACACCCCAACAGATGGAGGAACATTACAACGAGAAATCGGGAAAGCTATCGAAGATGCTACTGGTAGCGCTCATCTTCATGTTTTCAGTGCCTGTAGCGCTTATTTTTTATAGAAAGGATACTTACTATTTCGACCACCTGGTTTTTGCTACCGAGTTCATCAACTATTTGATTTATTTCGTCTTCCTGATATTACCTTATTTGTTCTGGGGGATATTCATGTTGATATATCTCATTTTCAAAGACACACCGGATATTGATATGAATGGTGCAGGTGCTATTTTGCTAATGTTTACTATTATTTGGGCATACTTATGGGTATCGGCAAGGCGTGTATATAGTGCAAAGTGGATGTTGCCCAAAAGCCTATTGCTGCTGGTTAGTGCCGTTGCAGTAGTATTGCTATATAGGTTCCTGTTATTTAAGATAACAATGCTGATGCTGTAGTTATACCAGATGCAAGTGCTGAGCATTCACTTTCTTACCAAAAAATGCTGTAGCGTGCTCGTTAAAATCCTGTACCGAATCGGTGGTGTGGAACTGTATATTTCCGCCCTGCGTAATGCTTTGCTGCATTTGCGGGTGACGATTCAAATAGTCAGACAGACTATCGGCAACAATACCTCCTTGTGCCACTACATTGATATGCGCAGGCAGGTGTTGCTTTATCTTATCCATTAGCAGCGGGTAGTGTGTGCACGCAAGCAGTATGGTGTCTATATCTGCATTCAGGGCCATCAGCTCGTCCAGGTATTTCTTCACAAAGAAATCGGCCCCCGGCGAATTATATTCGCCATACTCTACAATTGGCACCCACATGGGGCAGGCAAGCTGGTGCACAGCAACATCGGGGAAGAATTTATTGATCTCTATAAGGTAAGAGCCTGAACTGACAGTACCTTTTGTACCCAGTACACCAATATGTTTTGTTTTGGTATAGTTGCCTATTATTTCAGCAGTAGGTCGTATAACACCTAAAACCCTTTTCCCGTGGCCAAGATTTTGTAAGTCTTTCTGCTGTATAGTGCGCAATGCTTTAGCAGAAGCGGTATTACAAGCTACTATCACCAGTTCACAGCCTTGCTCAAAGAACCACTTTACACATTCCAGCGTATACTCATATACCGTCTCGAAAGAACGGTTGCCGTATGGAGCCCGGCCATTATCGCCTAAGTATATATAATCGTATTGCGGCAGCTTTTCAGCAATAGATTTAAAGACAGTTAGCCCGCCATAACCTGAATCGAAAACACCAATAGGATGAGAACCTTGCATGTAGAAACGAAGATACTAAGCATGAAGCTAATTATTGCCCCACAGTGTCTTGCACATAACTATACACCACCCCTCCCTTCACCATTTTTATAGTTTGCCGGCTGGCAATACCCGGTTGTGTAAGTGTTACATCAAGTATCACGAATTTATTTATATACACAGGCAGGTTTTCAAATGTTTTCACTTCATGAAAACGCTCGGTAACACGCACATTATAATTCCCGGGCTTCACCGGGCGCACACGATAGTTTCCCTCTTTATCAGTTATGCTGCTGGCTATGGGCTTGCTGTTGTCGTCTATTACGGTTACAATCGCATCTTCAACAGCCCGGCCATTTTCGTCGGTTATTTTACCTGTAATACCGCCTATCTGTTGTGCGAAACCTGATATTGCCATTACCATGAAGGTTATGAAAATGGGGATTGCTTTCATACCGTATAGAATTTCTTATTCATATAATAAAAATGAGCCAGTAGATACCGGCTCATCTATTTCTATCATTCCGCATTATAGCTGCAAACTATTAAAGTATTTATAAATGCATGTCATGGCAGTGTTTAAGTTTCTGAACCTGCCTTATATGTAGTAAATTTGCGCATATTTTTGACTAATGAGTGACGTTGCAACACCCACCCCTCCTGTGCTGACCGCTAAAGATTTTGCTACCGATCAGGAAGTGCGCTGGTGCCCGGGCTGTGGTGATTATTCAATACTGAAACAAGTACAAACTATTCTGCCTCAAACGGGTATACCGCGCGAGGATATCGTTATCATATCGGGTATTGGCTGTAGCAGCCGCTTCCCTTACTATATGAACACCTTCGGCATGCACTCGATACACGGCCGTGCTACGGCTATTGCATCGGGCCTTAAGGCAACCCGCCCCGAGCTGAGCGTATGGATAGTGACCGGCGATGGCGACAGCCTGAGCATTGGCGGCAACCATACCATACACCTGTTGCGCCGCAATTTCGATGTGAACATACTATTGTTCAATAACCAGATATATGGCCTTACAAAAGGGCAGTACTCGCCAACATCGGAAGTAAGCAAGGTAACCAAATCGACCCCAATGGGTAGCCTGGATCATCCATTCAACCCGCTGGCTTTGGCTTTGGGTGCCGATGCATCTTTCATAGCCCGCAGTATGGACCGCGACCCGAAGCATCTGCAACAAATGCTGTTGCGCTCGCACGGGCACCACGGTGCATCGCTGCTGGAGATATACCAGAACTGCAACATCTTTAATGATGGTGCTTTTGAGATATTTACTGAGAAAGGCAGTAAAATGGAAGAAACGCTGATGCTGGAACAGGGGCAACCATTACTGTTTGGAGCTAATAAAGATAAAGGTATACGCCTGGACGGCTATAAACCACAACTGGTGAACCTGGCCGAGGGCAACTATAGTGCCGATGACCTTTGGAAGCATGATGAAACAGATTTCTTCAAAGCACAGATATTAACCCGCCTTTTCGACAATCCTTCAAACGAAGGCCACCTGCCGCGTCCTTTTGGTGTGTTCTTTGCACAAGAGCGCCCCACTTATGAAGACCAGATGCAGCTGCAACTTGAAGAAGCCTTGGCTACAAA
>JAEZIL010000245.1 GCA_023436685.1 Bacteroidota bacterium
CGTGTAATAAGCGTATTGCCCTGGATAGCCACTATAGATAAGTACCAGCACTGGCTATCCGCCCACCCCGGCCATACTGAAGAACAGAGAAGAACGGAATGGATGAACATTCTGAAAGAATTTTCAACAGGTATAACCGATTGGACCGGATTTGAAGAATACCGTTCTTACTTCTGGCAAAAACAATTACACCTTTACGAAGTACCTTTCTATTACATAGAATATGGTATAGCACAACTGGGAGCTATTGCTATGTGGCGCCAATACCGCAACAATAAAACCCAAGCGCTGGAGAACTATAAGAAAGCACTGAGCCTGGGCTATACTAAAACACTAAAAGAACTGTATGATACAGCAGGTATAAAATTCGATTTTTCACCGGCTTATGTTGCCGAGCTGGGAACGTTTGTAAAAGACAGGCTGCAAGAAATGGGCTTGAAATAATGCAAGCATGAAGAATGTAAAATATAAAGGCCTGCTCATGCAGGCCTTTATATTTTGAGGCCGGCACTATTTTCCCTCTAAAATTTAATTGTAACTATTGATTGAAAATAAACCCGCTATCTTTAATATAAAATAAATAAACCTAACCATGGGTTAATATTCATGTCAATAACTCAACAAAACGCAACCCAACGCAAAGTAAATGCTCTTGGTCTTTTATAGTTCTAAACCAAGAAACATTATGCAAAAATTTACCTTGTTATTTGCTGCACTTTTACCTTTTGCTTGTCTGGCACAGCCAACAGCAGAAAAAACAAACATTCGTATATACGAACATCACAGTTCAAGCATCAACCAAAATCTGCCATATGGGTATGGTGCCAATGGTTCGCAATCGGGCTACGATTTCGTGAACAATGATTATTATGACAGTTTCAATCCATCAACAATGGGTGGTTGGACTGCGACAGAACTAGCTAATATTGATATGGTAGAGCACAATGGTGGTTTCAATAGCCCCTTTGGCTTTACTTCTGGTACCAGTTCCATATGGGCCGGGGAAATAAAGGGTAACGATATTACTGTATATGCAGAAGCGCCTGCAGGTTTTGAGTATGACTTAGCCAACGATGCGTCTTATATCAAAGATGCTATGCCCACGAATACAAGTAAAGCGATAGCAGAAGTAGTTGCTAATAAAGTGTACCTGGCAAAAATCAGGAACCTGGATCTTTATGTGGCTATAAAGGTGACTAATGTAAAGAATGTATCGCCCAATACAGCTCCAGGCGTAGATCCTG
Source organism: Bacteroidota bacterium (assembly GCA_023436685.1). Classification (GTDB taxonomy): domain Bacteria; phylum Bacteroidota; class Bacteroidia; order Chitinophagales; family Chitinophagaceae; genus Polluticoccus. Next base: position 1,245 of record JAEZIL010000245.1, read on the forward strand.
ATGATGTGTATTTTGATTTCGATTATAAATATGCCTACTATTTCCCTACTGACGTAAAAAGTGTTTCAAAAACAGAAAATACATTTGCCATTGCGCCAAACCCATCAAATGGTAGCTTCAGGATAGCTGAAATGCCTGAAGGTTTGCAAATGGACAACACTACGGTACGCATCATTGATATGACCGGCAGAACAGTATATACCCAACCTGCAAGTACAATGAACATAAATACGAACTTGCCTTCAGGTAACTATATGGTACACTTAACTGATGGAAACAGCAGCTACAAAAGCAAACTGCTAATAACAGAATAAACACCAAAAAAAATATTGGTGAAGCACTGCTCTTCGGGGCAGTGCTTTTTATTCAAATAAATACGCTGCTTTCTCCAGGCTTTCAGGCTTGCCTACGTCTATAAAGACATTGCCTGTATGATCGAAGCCTTTGATGGTTTCTGTTTTTGCGAAGTGAAGATATACATCTATCATTGAGAATTTACCTTCAAAAGGCATAGCTAATATTTTAGGTGATAGTACCTGTATCCCACTAAATGCAAATGGTTGCTTCGTTACTGTATTACGTGAAATACGTTGCTGGCCGGTGCCGTTGTTTTGCCAGCCGCAAAGGTTCATCTGTTCATCAAACAAAAGCTGGCGCGATGAATCGCGCTTCATAACAGCGAGTGTAGCCATAGCAGTTGAGGCCTGATGAGCTGCTATCATTTTGCCCAGGTCGAGGTTAGTAAGCACATCAACATTCATTACTACAAATGCTTCATCACCTTCAAAATATTCAGCAGCTTTCTTAAGCCCGCCGCCTGTTTCCAGAACCACATCGCGTTCGTCCGATATCGTCACCCAGCTACCAAAACCTCCGTTCTCCTCAACAGCATCTTCTATTTGCCTAGCAAAATGGTGCACGTTCACTACAACATCTTCGATACCGAAACGCTGCAAGTAACGTATAGCATGTTCCAGCAGGGTTTTTCCATTCACCTCTGCCAGCGCCTTGGGGTGGTGGTTGGTAAAGGGCTTAAGGCGCGTGCCCAGGCCTGCGGCAAAGATCATGGCTTTCATACACCCAAAAATAGCTTGAAAGGTGAATAAAATTTCAAATCTGCTACCTTTGCGGCAAATCAAAATATAATATGTCTTTAGTAGTAGTAGGCACTATCGCCTTCGATGCGCTGGAAACGCCATTTGGCAAAGTAGACAGGATAATAGGCGGTTCGGCTATGTATGCGGGTTATGCAGCATCTAACCTTACCCAACCTATCAAACAGGTATCTATAATTGGCGGCGATTTTCCGCAGGAAGAAATAGGCAAAATGACCGCACGCGGTATGGACTTTGAAGGTGTGGAAGTAGTGAAGGATGGTAAAAGCTTCTTCTGGAGCGGCCGCTATCATATGGACATGAATACAAGAGACACCCTAGTTACCGATCTTAATGTACTTGCACAGTTCAACCCTCAAATACCGGAAAGCTACCAGGATTGTGAATTTCTTATGCTTGGTAACCTGAGCCCTGCGGTACAGATAAGTGTAATAAACCAACTAAAAAAACGCCCGAAGCTGATAGTGATGGACACTATGAACTTTTGGATGGAGATAGCAATGCCTGAACTGCAGGATGTGCTGAAAATGGTAGACGTACTAATGGTGAACGATCCCCAACCACGCCAGCTGAGCGGAGAATACTCGCTTGTGAAAGCTGCTAAGAAAATACAAACCATGGGGCCTAAATACCTGATAATAAAGAAAGGTGAGCATGGTGCATTGCTGTTTCATGGCAACAACGTATTCTTTGCCCCGGCACTGCCGCTTGAAGATGTATTTGACCCTACAGGCGCAGGCGATACATTTGCCGGCGGTTTTATAGGCCATATAGCACGCACCAAAGACATTTCTTTCGAGAATATGAAGACGGCGATAATCGTAGGTTCTGCTATGGCGTCGTTCTGCGTAGAGAAATTTGGCCCAACACGTATGCAGGAAATAACTAAAGAAGATATAGAAGCGCGTATGGATGCATTTGTTGACCTGGTGAATTTTGACATTGCACTGGTATAACATAATCCCGTACAGATCTTTTTAACAATAAAGGCTGCGTATCGCAGCCTTTATTTATTCAAGCAAATGCTCATCATTATCTTCTATCAGGTTAAGGTCTACATGGTCGCTACCTGCTATGCCTTCTATTGACCCTTTTATATGCGCTGCATTCAGTAATACTTTTTCAAGTTGCTTTTCGCGTGCCTTCCAGAGTTTTTCCATTTGGTCGCGCTCTTTTTGTATGCTGATACGCATACTCATAAATCCTTCACGTATTGCTTTCCACTGCTCAGAGAACTCTGTCCCTATCAGGTAATTGTAAAGCAAGGTCATTTTATCTCCTTTATTCTCCTGGGTTTTGCTTGCAGTGTATACGCGTATAATCAGGTCGCGTAGTATATATGCGAGTGCACGCACTTCTTTAAAAGAACATATCCATACTCCATCCCGTTCGCCAAAGCCTTCCATATCCTTTGGCATTGCTTGTGTTACAATCACGGCTACATCGGCACCCAGGTTACGCATATCAGCTTTCAGTTTCTCTATCCATTCCACACTAAAATCTCTGGTGCGCTTACTTTCGTAAATGATCTTGCCACACTCCTGGCCAAACTGGTTGCGTACATGCTGTATGCAGTCGGCACCCCGCACACCTTTACCTACTTCACCAACAATATCAAAGGGGAATGTATTACGCAGCAGCTCTTCCAGCGCCAGCTCCTGCACTTCGCCCTGCAATTGCATAGAGCCTTGCTCTGCTTTACGCCGCATTTCTTCTACAAGCTTATTCTGGTCTTCTATCTTCTTTTCAAATTCTCTTATACGCATTTGGTGTTCCAGTTCCTTTACCTTATTGCGCTCTTCTTCCTCTTGCCTAATAAGCTCCGACAACTTATTGCGCTCCTCAAGCAGCATTTGCTGCAACTTAAGGTCAAGCTCTTTTTCTTTGCTAAGTATCTCCTGCTCTTTACGGATATATTCCAGTTCTTTTTCGCGTGCAAGCCTTAATTTCTCTTCTTTATCTGCATCGTTCTGCTGCAGAATTTTTAGCTGTAGCTCAAAATCACTTTGTATTTGCTTGCGGAGCTGCTCTTCTATTTGCTGCGATACTTTTTTTCTTTCTTCAAGCAACAGGCGCATGGTTTCTTCCTCTTTCAGTTGCAACTGGCGTAGGTAGTCCGTCTCTTTCTTCCGGTACTCATCGTCCTTCTTTTTCTGCCAATCCATCATTTGCGCGCGCAGCTCTTTCTGAACCTCGTCGCGGATAGCTTCATTAGGTTCAAACTCATGCGCACAACCCGGACAAATTATCTTCGTAGTCATATATCGTTTAACACTTACGGAATATACAAAGTTCGTATTTCTGAAGGAACACCTATAGTACTAATTTTTTGTATTTTTCAGTTTCATGCGCATAAGGCTATTGTTCATTGTTGTTACTACGCTTATAAGTGTACCTGCTATGGCGCAGATACCTGCATCTGCGTTAAACAGCTTCAATAAAGCAATGCGTTTGCGCCATCAAAAAAACAACGAAGCTGCATGTAAAGAGATGCAGAAAGCCATAAGTGTATACCCTAATTATACAGAGGCTTATAGCATATTGGGTGAGTGGTATTTTACCGAACGTAAATATGCCGATGCGGTGCGGATATTCCAGCAAGCAAGCAACAATAGCAAAAACGGTGCACAGGCCTTTGCAAAACCGCTAGCAAAGTGTTTATTATATAACTATCAACCCACAGAGGCATTGCGGGTATTGGGCAATGCCCCCAAACGTATAGCTGCTGACGAGATTGCAGCATTAACCAAACAAGCCTTGTTCATGCAGAAAAGTATGAATAATGCCACGAACGACACCATACATCACATGGGTGCGTGTGTCAATACTCCATTTGCCGAAACGCAACCTTATATTTCGGCCGATAGCCAGACCCTGTATTTTACGCGGCTGGTAAATGGCATAGACGAAGATTTTTACCGCAGCAGAAAAGACAGCTGTGGTGGATGGTTTTACGCACGTAATATGGGTAGTCCACCCAATACCAGCAGCCATGAATCAGCACAAATGATATCGGCCGACGGGCATTATCTTTTCTTCAGCCGTTGCGATAACCGTAGTGAGAATGGCTGGGACCGTGGAGGCTGCGACTTATACATGGCTTATACGGGCGATAGTGTATGGTCGGTGCCGCAAAGCTTTGGGGCTACAATAAACACTCCGGCTTATGAAGGTATGCCCTGCCTGTCGGCAGACAACCGTGAGCTATATTATGTAAGCGACCGCCCCGATGGATATGGTGGATTGGACATATGGGTATCCCGCTTCGAGAACGGTTTGTGGCAGGAGCCAAGAAACCTTGGCCCCGAGATAAATACAAAAGGCGACGAAACGGCCCCGTTTTTACATGCAGATAACAGCACACTTTATTTTAGCAGCAATGGACATACAGGTATTGGAGGCAGCGATATATATTTCTGCCGGCGAACCGGTGACACCAACTGGAGTGCAATACAGAATCTGGGATATCCCATCAATACAAGTGCAAACGAAAATAGTATATCACTTACTGTAGATGGACGGAAGGCTTATTTATCGTCGGACAGGGATAGTGTTGCAGGGAATTATGACCTATATGAATTTAATATGCCGGCCAAATGGCAGCCTGTACCTGTTGCCGTGCTTAAAGGTTACACCTTCGATAGTATGAGCAAAGAGCGGTTGAACTATGCAAGCATTTACATAAACGATGCACAGAGCGGAGAACAGTTATACCATTATACATCTAACCGTGGCGATGGCAGCTATATGATCACTTTGCCTGTTGGCCGGAATTATACATATAATGCAGACCGCATTGGCTACCTGGATATGACCGATACGCTGCTTCTAAAAGACATAGCCGAAATGACCCAAATGGAATATAACATACCGTTATTGCCTCAAGGTTATGAAGCGCCTGTAAATGATACAAAGCTGGTGACTATACATTTCCCAAGAAATATAGCTAGTGTATCTGATAGCGACAAAACAACGCTTGAGCAATTGATATTGCCTTATATACAACAGGGCAATATGATGATACTGGTACATGGATATACCGATAATACCGGCACTCCCCTCATCAACGAACAATTATCCTATGAGCGTGCTCGTATAGTATCGGATTTTATCATGTCTTTAGGCGTTGACCCTTCTGCTATCAGCTCGCAAGGCTGGGGCGAGGCTGACCCGATAGCCTCTAACGAGACTGAAGAAGGACGTACTGAGAACAGAAGAGTAGAAGTTATTATCAGGAGGTAGGTTATGCAAAATAAAGATGCATTTTCTGAATCTGGATACTGGGGATTTTACAAAAAATACTCAAAAATTGAGTGCTGTTTTGCTGAATCAATAGGAGGATGTAGTGGTAATATATCTTCTGCACACAGTTTACAAAAAATAGGCATTCTAGATCAAATAGAAGATCATCGCGAAGGCGGGAAAAAGATATACTCCTTAGAAAACTGGATATATGATAAAAGTGGAAAAAACATCATCGATTTCAAATTAGTTGGAAAGAAGTCTGCATCTATATTTAAAGGATTTTGCGACAAACATGATATTGAAATTTTTGCGCCAATAGAACAACAGCCGCTTACCCTAACGGATGAACAACTATTTCTTTATTATTATCGTGGCTTTGCACACAGTCATCATAATGTTGAAGAGCAATGTAAATTCAAAGAATATATACTTACCAGATACCCTGTCCCATCACAACCTTATTTGTATCGACAATATGTTGATCTTACACTTGAATACAGAGCTTTAAAAGACATCTGTTCAGTAAGTAAAGTGATGAAAATACAGTTGAATAAAATGCTTAATAGTAAAGATTATTCTACAATGCAGCATTACTATCGAGTAATACCATATAAGAGAATTACATGTTCTCAACGCATTGTGGCACCTTATACCTATTCAGGAATAAGTTTAAAGAGATGGGAATCAATATCACAAGTAATGCTAACCATTATACCCGATGTATCTCGTACAATTATATTGTTCTCTTATTTCAATGATGATATAAAAGGGATTCAATTTATGGACGAAATCAAGATGCTGAATGATAATCAATTTACGCATGCTATTTCTTCAATTTTGCTTTATTCTGGCATGAATACTTTTTTTGCTCCAAGCCTATGGGATTCCTTAGATCAGTATAAAAAAGCCGCTATTATTGATGACATTAATTATCTCGTGTATTATGGTCTTGCTCACCATGGATTTTACCATTCTAAAGTAGACTTATTCGACTAAAATAGCTCAAACAAAAAAGCCACCCTCTTGGGATGGCTTCATGTTATTTATAGTAAGGTATTATCTTATTTAGCCTGCGCAGTCCTTATTTGCTTAACAAGGTCGTTGTTAGGCTCTATAGAAAGCACCAGATCTTCGTATTTCTTCTGGTTAGCTTTATCGTTGGCGTTATAATAATACAACAGCATGTACTGATACGCTTGCATCAGGTCATTTTTCTTATCGTAACTAGGGCCTACAGCTTCCAGCCATTTAGTATAGAATGGAACAGCAGTACCTTGCTTGCCTTCGTTATCAACAGCAGCACCTACACGGCCCCTCCAATAAGTTGCAGAAGGTTGGTCGGGGTATTTTGTTTCCATTTGCTCAAACCACTTGCCTGCTTGCTCAAAATTGCTGGAATAATAATACATGGCTCCCGTCCAGAAGAAATCTGTAGCAGTGGCAGCAGAATCTGTTTCCACTATTCTTTGATACCATTCTGCAGCTTTTTTATAGTCTTTAGCACCTTTAAAAGCCTCAGCCACATCGCGGTAGGTTTCTGATTTTACTTTAGCAGTATCCATTGCAATTGCACGACTAAAATATGCATTTGCAGAATCGGCCTGGCCAGCCTGCATTAAAATACGGCCATACTGAATATAATCGGCAGGAAAAACTTTCTTCGGATCTTGCTGATTTATATAAATACCCGCATTCTTCTGTGCGTTTGCATAGTCTTTTAACTCATATTGGCTAAAACCAAGCAGGCCATATACCCGAGGCTCCTTTACACCTGAGTTCACCACTTCCTGAGCCATTTGTGCAGCTTTGTCGTAGTTTTTCGATAAGAATAAAAGATCCATGTACTGCAGCTTATCCTCGGTAGTTTTGTCTGACAATTCATAATATTTCTCTACATTCTGAAGTGCTAGTTCATACTTACCTGAAGCCGCATAAGCACTTGCCAAATCGCGGTATGGCACGGGGTTAGATGGATCTGCTTCACTGGCTTTTTTCCAGTTTTGTAAAGCAAGTTCGTAATTACGTGCATCGTACCATAGCTTACCTATACGAGAAAAAGCCAAAGAATTTTTAGCGTCCTTTTCGGTTACCTTTTCATAGTTGCTCATTGCTTCGCCGCCACCACTTTGCAATTTCTGGTATGCATCGGCAATAGCGATATGCAGGGCTGCGTTATCTTCAATTTCAAGCGCCTTTTTATACCAGTCAATAGCTTGCTGAATATTGCCACCCTTTGAATAGTTTATTGCATCAGCAGCATATTTAAGTATTTCCCAATCTTTCTTTTTAGCTTTACCGGCAATACCTTGTGCTGCCTGATTACCTTCAGCAGCCTTGCCTTCAGCAAAGCTTACACGCGCCAAACCCGACTGGTTTGCAAAATTATCGGGCACTCTGCCAAATATTTCTTTCGCTGCCTGTATATTACCCTGCTGTAGCTCTGTCAGGCCCAGATAGTAATTAGCAGTAGGGTTTGAAGCCGCTAAAGGCGACAATGCTTTTTTCGCGCTTTCGTACTTCTCATAGTTATACAACTTTATTCCTTCTTCAAGCGACTGGGCCTGGGCATTGAAAGAAAATGCCAGTGCAGCGGCTACGATTACGGTCTTTGGTTTCATTGTAATTTGTAACATAGTTTAAGTATCGTTCTTCTTATGCTTAGACTTTTTTATATGGTTAAGGATTAACAGAGGCCTCTCTTAAAATAATATTGCTACGTAAGGGGAAAAGCCTGGCTTGTTTAAATATCAGCTGGCCGCGCTCTTTACTTAGAAAACTTGCAAATCCGGTTGCCAGTCCGGGGTAGGTTTCACGGTGTATATAATAAAGATCTCTTGTTAGAGGATAAACCTGCTGGGCGATATAGGCCTGGTATGGTTTATAAAAATGCTGGTCCTTATCATTCATTACTGCAGCTACATTAATATTTGAAATAAATGCCAAGCCTTCAGGATCGGAGAAGTCGCTTACATGGCTAACTCCAATAAAACCTATCGCATTTGGATTGTTCATTACATAAGCAACAACTGAATCAGTAGTTTTTGCAGCAAATACATTTGAAGCCAGCTTTTCGCCCGGTATTAGCGAATCAAGCATGTATCTTAAAGTACTTGAGCCCTGATTATCAAAAACAACCGTTCTCTTTTCTTTATAAGTACCGGTCAATATGCCCTTTATCTCGCTTAATGTAAGGGTATCCTTAACTGTTTTGTTTACAATAATAGCAATACCATCTTTAGCTATAGGCAATGAAGTAGCTACTACTTTCTTTTGTTCCAATACTTCTTTTTCATTTCCCAGCAAATCTCTTGTAATAAGCACCATGCGTGCTTTACCATCTATAAAATCCTTAATACATTCTGACTCAGCTTTATATGAGGCCTTGATATGTGCTTCGGGGAAGCTGCTGTCAAAAACCTTTAATTGCTCTTCAATAATAGGCCGAAAAGTTTCGTCGACAGAAATATCAATATTACCACTGACAAGGGTATCGGTGGGAGCATTTTTTTTATTCTCGTTGCATGCAGCAAACAATACTGTAACGAAAAGAATTAATATATGATTGATTACTTTCACAGGGTTGCAATTTTAGCCATTATTTCAAAGAAGAAATAATATATTATAATGTTGTAACATTAATTTAACAGCGCGTCATCTGTTTGTAAAGCTCAGTTAACTAGCGTTTCCTTTTGGGCATAAGTTTAAAATCTGCTATCCCGCGCCATATACGGAATGCTCCATATAAGATCATAAAGCCGCTTAATACATAAGCGAAAGTGGCAGATAACTCCATAGTACCAAATGCTTTGACATACATGATAATGAATCCGAGTACTATATATACAGTACCCATACCAAGGTGCATAGTGGCCCTAAAGCGAAGGATGCTGTTATTGCTTGTATTCCGTTCTTCAAAATTTTCCAAGTTCTATTACTATTATTTAGTGTAAAGTTCGATATAAGTAGATACTCTATGAAGCATTATCCATAAAATAACTTGTTAAATAGACT
>JAEZIL010000174.1 GCA_023436685.1 Bacteroidota bacterium
GGTATTGGCATGACTGCCGAGGAGATTAAGAAATATATCAACCAAATAGCTTTTTCAGGTGCAACAGAATTCATGGAGAAATTTAAGGAAGCCAAAGATGCTAATGAAATAATTGGCAAATTTGGCCTCGGTTTCTATTCTGCATTTATGGTAGCCGATAAAGTAGAAATAGATACTTTATCCTACCAGGAAGATGCTAAACCAGCTAAATGGACTTGCGATGGCAGCACTAGCTTTGAAATATCTTCTGGTACCCGTACAGAAAGAGGAACAGGCATCACCCTCTATATTAATAGCGAGTCGGAGGAATTCCTGGAAGAACATCGCCTGCAGCAAATACTGGAAAAATACTGCAGGTTCCTGCCCGTTCCTATTCAATATGGTAATAGAGCAGAACAAATAGCTGATGGTGAAGATGAAGATGGCAAGCCCAAATATAAAAACATTGATGTTGCCAATATTATCAATACTACCCAACCAATATGGACAAAAGCCCCTGCCGAGCTTAAAGATGAGGATTACCTTCAATTTTACAGGGAGCTATACCCTTTCTCTGATGAACCATTGTTCTGGATACATCTGAATGTTGACTATCCATTCAACCTTACAGGTGTACTTTACTTTCCCAAAATAAAACAGGAGCTTGAACTACAACGCAATAAGATCAAACTATTCTCGCGCCAGGTATTTATTACTGACGAAGTAAAAGATATAGTTCCGGAATTCCTTATGCTATTACATGGGGTAATCGACTCGCCAGATATACCGCTGAATGTGTCACGCAGCTTTTTACAAGCCGATAGCAATGTAAAGAAGATCAATAATTATATTACTAAGAAAGTGGCAGATAGGTTAAACGATCTGTTTAAAAAAGACCGGGAACAATATGAAGCTAAATGGCAGGACATAGGACTGTTTGTAAAGTATGGAATGGTAAGCGATGAGAAATTTTATGATAAAGCAAAGGATTTCGCCTTACTTACAGATACGGATAATAAGCATTCTACGATAGTTGAATATAGCGAAAAAGCAAAAGCACTACAAACTGACAAGCAAGGCAATATTGTACTCTTATATACCAATGATGCTGAAAAGCATCATCCTTATGTGCAACGGGCGAAAGACCAGGGATATAGTGTTTTATTGATGGATTCTCCTATTGATCTGCATTTCATCAATCAAATGGAGCAAAAGCTGGAAAAAACACATTTTAAACGTGTAGACGCGGACATTATGAGTAAACTAATTGAAAAAGATGAAGCTATTGCTCACGTACTAACCGAAGATGAAGCTAGCCGCGTAAAAGGAATTTTTGAACAAAGTATAGCAACCCCAACTATGACAGTAAGCGTAGAAAGCCTTAACCCTGAAGATATGCCGGTAATGGTAACGATGGACGAATTTATGCGCAGAATGAAAGAAATGTCAAAAGTAAGTGGTGGTATGAGTATGTATGGCATGCTGCCAGATAACTATAAAATAACTGTGAACGGGAATCATAAACTTATTGACAGGATATTAAAAACTGAAGATGAAGGCAAACGAAAGCAGCTGGCCAAGCATGCACTTGATATAGCCTTATTATCGCAAGGCATGCTAACCGGCGCTGCCCTTACTGAATTTTTAAACAGAAGTGTTACACTTATTGATGCTTAAGTATTGTATGGCTGATGCACGGATGATTCTAAGATAACAATCAGTATTACCTGTAATGAAGAGAGGTATTTTTTCTGTATTAAGAAATTAGCCCCTCTTCTTATATAATATTGTGTTCAGACGCGTTGCCAGAATTATTGGCGCCGATTAAAACTCTTAACTGAATAACGGTTCTCGGACGACTGATAAATCTCAGCTTCTTCAAATTTGAAGAAGCTTAAATACTATAGTTGTTATAATGGTTATGTAAACCAGTATGACAACATGGGAAACATGCTACACAAATGCTTTGCTGAGCTCGCCTACGAAAAAACTAAAGCTGCAAATCATAAAAATTTTCATTAACCTGGCTCTGCAATACGATGAACTTGCAAGTCAATTGTTTGAGCAATAACGGAAATGCATATACAGGCTGTATAAACCTGATAGAATGGGTTGCCCCGGTAAAAGGAACGGTTTTAATGCCGCTACATAAATTATTTACCAAAAAAATCAGGTTATGTTCTATCATGTTAAAGAATTACAGTTCAATGCAAGGGTGTCCAGACCCGATCCGGCATTTGCGACATTATTACTGGAACAATTTGGCGGTGCTAATGGTGAATTAGCCGCTGCTATGAGATATTTCACTCAGGCATTTTCGTGTAAACGTCCTCATCCTGACAAGTATGATATGTTAATGGATATTGCGATTGAAGAATTCAGTCATTTGGAAATTGTGGGCGCAACTATACAAATGTTATTACAAGGGGTAAATGGAGATTTAAAAAATGCTGCCGAAGAATCAGAAATAATGCAAATGATGAACGGGAAGGCAACGAAAGAAGAATATATTCATCAATCTTTTATTGCGCCTAAATTTTTAGTAGGCAGTGCGGGGGGACCTGTCATTACTGATAGCCAAGGGGTACCATGGACGGCAGCATATATAAATGGAGATGCTACCGGCGAATTAACGGCTGACCTCAGATCGAACATTGCAGCAGAATCGAGAGCGAAAATGGTATATGAATATCTGATGCAATTTACTAATGACCCATACGTAAAAGAAACTTTAAGCTTCCTGATGACCCGTGAGATTGCACACTTCCAGATGTTTGAGGCTGCACTGGATACAATTCAACCAAACTTCCCGCCGGGAACATTGCAAGGTGACCCCCGATATAGCAATCTATACTTCAACATGTCGAACGGTAGTGCTATACGTGGCCCATGGAACCAGGGTGAAACCTCCCAGCTTGGCGAAGAATGGCAATTTGTTGCAAATCCCGTAAAGAAGGTAATGGAAACAAATGGTTTAACTGAATGTGAGCCTACCGGTACATCGAGAACTATGGAAGGCGTGAAAGATATAGACCATGCCAGAAGCAAGGAACTGAGTGAAGAGGTGAAGATGGCAACCCCTCCAAGCCCTATGTCCTGGAACTTTTCATATCCCGAAGATGGGCAAATGAAATAAAAGAATATTTAGCCGTGTGTAAAGCCTGCAATTGCGGGCTTTTTTTATGATTTACACATACTATATGCTGATACAGACATAGGCCTATATTTGTATTATGCACATGCAAATGTATAATATCAACCCAAAGTTGCAGGCATATATAAAAGCTATATGCACTATGGATTGTAATGATGATACAGATACCCGCCACATACGAGTGCTGCCTGATGCTTGTGTAGAGCTATTCATTAATTATACAAGCACCCCCGTAGCCATTATAGATAATCAGCTGCACAAGCAGAGCATTGTTACTTTTCGCATGAGCTGCCATAAGGATGTGCAAATGCGCAAGGGAAGCGGATGCCTGGCAATCTGCTTTTATCCTGGTGTAGCTCACAGATTCTTTCAACTTCCAATGTCTACGCTGGCAGATACAACCACAATACTTAATGACCTATGGGGTTGTATGGCTACAGAAGTGGAAGACAGGATTGCCAATGCCGCTAGCAACACAGAACGCGTAGCAATTGCAGAGTACTACTTGCTACAAAAGCTGACTACAAGCAAGGCCGATAAACAAATAGAATATAGTCTGCAAAAAATACACCGTTCAGCTGGCAGTTTATCAATTGCCGATCTGATACGAGACATAGGTATTACCCAAAGACATTTATCCCGCAAATTCCAAGAACATGTAGGTTTGTCTCCCAAAGAGTACATAAAAGTCAATAGATTCATACAATCGTTGCAGTATTTAAAAAGGTATCCTGCTTGCTCACTTACAGAAATAGCGTATGAAAGCGATTATTATGATCAGGCCCATTTCATACGAGATTATAAGACATATACCGGCTACACGCCTCGCGAAGTAGTACACTCACCCCATATTTTGTATTGATGTCCGTTTTGTACAATCATGCTTTGATAGCTTTACTCAACTTTGCAAATAAAATAGATTATGCGCAAACTAATTTTGGGACTAGCAGTTACCCTAGACGGCTACATTGAAGGCCCTAACGGAGAATATGACTGGTGCTATACAGACCAGGATTATGGGCTAAACGATTTCTTCAAACGAATAGACGCCATGTTCATTGGCCGCAAAAGCTATGAGATAGCACAACAATATGCTAACAAAAACGAAGCAGGCATACCGGGAATGCCATCACTAACTGAATATGTATTCTCCAACACATTATCCGCAGTGAAGGATGGGGCTATTTTAATTTCGGGTGACAGCATGAATGAGGCCCGCAAAATAAAAGAACAGCCAGGCAAAGATATATGGCTATACGGAGGTGCCTCGCTTACAAATTGCATGATGAAGGAAGGACTAGTAGACGAGTTATGGCTATCGGTGCATCCTATACTCCTAGGCAAAGGCAAACCTCTTTTTCACACTCAGGATAAACGTACTCAACTCACTCTGCTACACAGTAAAACTTATGAAACGGGCCTGGTATCGTTACGTTACGGGGTAAGTAGGCTATAATTTGATATATCAAGCTGATGGAAATGCCTAATCATTTATAAGCTTGGTTTTGTCATTTATCTCGCGAATTACCTTATCAAGCTGTTTTGATGAATGTCGTACCCCCTCCAATATTTCTGCATTAGAAGCATCGGAGGGGTCATTATACTTTATTAGTTCGGTAAGACCGAGAATAGTAGCTACATGGTTACGAACTTTATGAGATTGCAGCCAGGCTATTTCTCTTAGCTCTTTATTTTGAAGTTCTATACGCTGCAGGTATTGCTTAGGGCCGGTAATGTCTCTCGTAAAGCAACTAACCCCGAGTACTTTCCCGGACCGATCTAATATAGGATTAAATTTAGTTTCACTGTATTTTATTGTATCTCCAGTCTTTAATTCCTGCTCTATAACAAACCTTTCCCCTTTTAGCCCCCGCGAATAGTAACCCTGCCATTCATCTATCGCAGCTTCGCTGAAGCGCTTATCAATAATACTTTGCCCGGGCAATGGCGTTTGCCCTGTTATAGCTTTTACCCTGTTGACATATGCCTGGTTAGCGGAAATCAGGTTGAGATGCTCATCGATAGACCAAATAAGATCTTCAGTATTATCTATCATTGCTTTTAAATTCAAATCATCAGCAATGATCTTCTCTTGCAGGTTCTTCTCAGCTGTTATATCTCTCGAGAAACAACTAATGCCAGTTACTTCATTCTTCTCATTCCTTATAGGATTAAAACTGATTTCGGCGTATCGTGGCACCCCCACCCCTTCGTCTTTCCATATCATTTTATATGCTTCACCAGCAAAAGCACGGTCAAAATAACCGGCCCATTGGCTAAATGCTTCACGGCCAAAGTCTGATTCGTTAAGATCGTCTTTATACTTTCCCGTTATCAAATGAAGGTGTTGCCAGAAGGCCTCATTGGCCGAAATGATCTTGTATTCCCTATCGGTTGACCAGATCATGTCGTTTGTGTTATTTATAATTGCCCTAAGTTTTTGTTGT
>JAEZIL010000177.1 GCA_023436685.1 Bacteroidota bacterium
TTCCAGTACCTCTAGCATACCCTGCACTGTTACATTATAGTAATTGATAGCAGGAGCTTCGCCAAATCCATATATATTGCCCAATCCTAATCCTACAACAAGAGTTGGTTGATGTGTTTTAGTCCCTTTTGATATTGTGAACGGGTACTCAAAAGCTAATTCGTACGAAAAACTACGCAGTTGCAGCATTCGATAAAATTGCAACTAATTTTGCTCAAATATCACATATACTATGCAGCTAAATATTAGCATAATACAGCCCGATATTGTTTGGGAAGATAAGAAGGCAAACTTTGAACAGTATGAAAAACTGATAACCAGCATTGCAGGCAAGAAAGAGGTAGTGGTTCTACCCGAGATGTTTAGTACTGGCTTTAGCATGGCACCAGAAAAGCTGGCGGAAACTATGGAGGGGCCATCAGTACAATGGATGAAACATGCTGCTTCGAAGAACAGGTGTATAATAACTGGTAGCCTTATTATTGAAGAAGGGGGTAGTTTTTACAACCGCATGCTATGGGTGCAACCTGATGGTAAGACATGGCATTATGATAAACGGCATTTATTTGCCTATGCCGAAGAGGACAAGCACTATACAAAGGGAAATAAGCGCTTAATAGTACAGGTAAAGGGATTTAAAATTTGCCTGTTGGTTTGCTACGATTTGCGTTTCCCTGTCTGGTCACGTAATCAAAACCAAGAATATGACGTGCTTATATATGTGGCTAACTGGCCCGAACGCAGATCTCTTGCCTGGGAAACATTAC
This sequence comes from Bacteroidota bacterium, assembly GCA_023436685.1. GTDB lineage: Bacteria > Bacteroidota > Bacteroidia > Chitinophagales > Chitinophagaceae > Polluticoccus. The sequence goes on from JAEZIL010000177.1 coordinate 768, forward strand.
TGCAGGCCAGAGCTATTGAAAATCAATGCTATACGGTAGGCGTTAATCGTGTAGGTACTGATGGCAACAATATTTTTTATAGCGGAGATAGTTCAGTTTTTGGACCATTGGGTGAAAGGCTATGGCAGAATAAGGGAGAGGTAGCTACGCATACAGTAACATTAGACAAAGAGCAGCTTGTTAACATACGAAGTCAGTTCCCGTTTCTTAAAGATGCTGATAAGTACTTAATACTTGACTAATAACTATGGAAAAGTAAGTAGTCATTATTTGCTACTTTTGCGCCCATTATGTGGCATAGGCTTGCAGCGTTTATCATTAAATATAGGATAGCTTTATTGGCGCTGTTACTCGCAGCAACAGCCTTCATGGGTTACAAGGCCCGCAATGTGGAACTCAGCTACGAGTTTACCAGCGCTATACCTACCAACAACCCTAAATACCAGCAATACCAAGACTTTCGAAAGCTTTTTGGCGAAGATGGTAATATGATGGTTATCGGTGTGCAGACCGATCAATTCTTTTCTCAAAACTTTTTTAACGACTATATAGCTTTTGTAAAAAAACTGGAGAAGGTACAGGCCGTAGAGAACGTACTAAGTTTGCCCGGGGCATTTTACCTGGCGAAAGATACCAATAGCGGACAGCTTAAAGTTGAAAAAATAATTGCAGGAACTAATGTTGATGTAAATAGCATAAAAGCAACTTTATTTAACCTTCCATTTTATAAGGGCTTTTTATACAACCCTGAAACCAATACATATTTAATTGCTTTACGTATTGATAAGCAAGTACTTAATTCTAAAAATAGGACGGGGGTTGTTAAAGAAATAATGGGAATCGGCAATGAATTTGGGCAATCGCATGGTGTAGAAATGCATTATTCGGGTTTACCACTGATTCGCACCATGATGGCAACACAGGTGCAAGCGGAAATGAAGATGTTTCTGATTATGTCTTTTGTACTCACTGCTGTAATCCTTTTTCTGTTCTTCCGTTCTTTAGTAGCTGTGTTGGCATCTATGGTTGTTGTGGCAGTAGGTGTAGTATGGTCTATGGGTACTATTGTACTACTGGGCTATAAAATAACATTACTTACAGCGTTGATACCTCCATTGGTGGTAGTAATAGGTATTCCAAATTGTGTTTATTTTTTGAACAAATACCATGCGGAGTACAGTAAATACGCAAACAAAACACGTGCGCTATTACGTATGGTAGACAGAATGGGTATAGTTACCCTGTTTACCAATCTTACCGCAGCCATTGGTTTTGGCGTATTTTTCTTTACCGATAGCATATTATTAAAAGAGTTTGGGCTAGTAGCTGGCTTAAATATCATTGCCATCTTTTTCATCTCGCTCATTTTCATACCTGCTTTATTTAGTTTTTTGCCACCACCTTCAGGCAAGCATACAAGCTATCTGGAAAGTAAGTGGATGAACCGCCTGCTGGATACACTTACAAAGTGGGTATTTGGGCATAGAACCTGGATATATGTAACAACAATAGTTATTTGTGCAGTATCAATTATTGGTATTTCAAGATTGGAAACAGTGGGCCGTATAGTAGATGACATACCTAAAGACGATAAGGTATACACTGATCTTAAGTTTTTTGAAAAAAATTTTAAAGGTGTAATGCCGCTTGAAATAGTGATAGATACCAGGAAAAGAAATGGAGCGGTTTCACTGCCGGTATTACAAAAAATGGATGAGCTAAGTGCATATCTAAAACAGTTTCCTGAAATAGGTCATTCATTATCTATTGTAGAAGGAATAAAATTTGCCAGGCAGGCTTATTACGATGGTGATAGCAGTAGCTATGCTGTACCTAATATGTTCGATGCAGCATTTATTCAGCCCTATCTAAGGCAAAAAGGAGACAAAAACAGCATGTTCAATAAACTTATATCATCGTTTGTTGACAGTAACCGGCAAAAAACCCGGCTAAGTATCAATATGGCAGATGTGGGTTCAAAAAGGCTACCGGTGCTATTAGATAGTATCCGCCCCAAGACCTACGAATTATTTGATACTACCAAGTATCATGTCACTTTTACAGGAACCAGTATTGTTTTTCTGGAGGGCAGTAAATTTATCATTGATAGTTTAATTGATAGTTTGGTCTTGGCGTTCTTAATGATATTCGGATGCATGGTCTTTTTGTTTAGATCGTGGAAAATTCTGATCATTTCTATAGTAATTAATATTGTTCCTTTATTAATTACTGCAGGCTTTATGGGCTGGATGAATATACCGGTTAAGCCTTCAACTGTATTGGTTTTTAGTGTGGCATTGGGCATTACTATTGATGTTACCATAAGGTTTCTGGTTAATTTCAAACAAGAGTTGCAACGGCACGATGCTGATATTGCCAGCACAGTGCAGCGCACTATTCACGATACAGGTTTGAGCATAATATACACTTCATTAATTCTGGTAGCAGGTTTTGGCGTTTTTGCACTTTCCCGATTCGATGGCACGAAATCTTTAGGGTATCTGACATCATTAACTCTTTTATTAGCAATGATTACTAATCTTACATTGCAACCTGCCCTGCTTTTGTGGATGGACAAGAGCGCTAAAAAGAATAAAGCAGGAGAATGGCTTATAGAAGAAGATGATACTGACAAAATTGCAAATTGATTTTTTTAGGTATCAATTTTGCTGTTCGTAAAATAAGTTGTTATCCGTTTTTCTATGGAATTCGATAAAATTAAAAATAAGGGGCAGGCGAGGTTGTTTAAAAGTGAGTATATGGAAGTAATGACCAAAACACATCCTTTGGTCATTTACAGTATGTATTTCCCTGTAATAATTTTTCTCCTTTACTATGGCTATAGCTACAAAGGTCTAACCATTGGTATGGAACTATTACTATTTGCGGGAGGCGCCCTGCTCTGGAGTTTGTTTGAATATGTAATGCACCGCCATCTCTTTCATATGATTGTAGAAGGAGATCGTGCAAAGCGTATTGTTTATACAATGCATGGTGTGCACCATGAATATCCACGCGACAGGGAACGCTTATTTATGCCACCTGTGCCAAGTATTTTGATAGCCTCTATTATTTTTGCAACCATGTATTTGCTAATGGGGTGGAATGCCTTGGCGTTCTTTCCCGGATTTTTATTTGGTTATCTTATGTATGGATCTATGCACTATGCCATTCATGCCTTTACCCCCCCTAAATATTTAAAAGCATTGTGGCGCAACCACCATTTACACCATTATAAAACCCCTGATAAAGGTTTTGGCGTAAGTTCGGTTCTGTGGGATGTAATTTTCCGTACAGTACCTAAAAAAGATGCTTAAAGGAATTCTTCCAATAATGTTTCAAGTTCTGAAATGATCATAGCGGTGGCACCCCAGACAATGCCACCGCTAGCTATTTTATAGGCACGCACACTGCGCAATATTTCAGGCATTATTGGCGATGTAACATTAACTACAGTTTTATTGCTTGCATGCAATAATTCATTAACAGGTATCTCTATAATTGATGACACCTCACTTTCACTTATATTAAATACTGGTTGTGTTCTGGCAAAGGCAATGAAAGGGTATACCTGGAAGTTACTTACCGGAATATACAGAGGGGTTAATGCGCCTAGAATATCTACATCTGATGAGCGGATACCAACTTCTTCATGTGCTTCTCTTAGTGCCGTAGCTTTTAGGTCGGCGTCAGAGCTTTCCTGCTTGCCTCCGGGAAAACCTATCTGGCCACTATGGGCTTTACCATCAGCTGTACGTTTTATTAGTAATAGTGTTAAAACATCTTCAACAGGGTATAAAACGCATAATACAGCACTAGGGCGTGCATTATTAGGTATTTTATCGGGCATTGGTTTAACACGGGCTGCCATGCGTTCTTGCCCGGCACTGCCTGGTAATGGCATTTGCAAACGCTCTCTCAACCATTCAACAACCTTTTCGTTTATATTATGCTCACTCATCTTTAAATCCGATCTTAACATGGCTGCCATCGCAGTAGGGTTTATTTGTAGAGGCACCACACCGGCATAAAGCCGTTACCTTATATTTTTTCTCTTCCAAACCAGTTTTATTCTTTACAGTTATATTGCCATATACTAAAAGCGGTCCATTAGGGGTTACTTCAACAGTTGTATCTACAGAAATTGCAGGTGTATTCTGCTCTGTACTTAAGTAATAGCTTAAGGCACCAGAAGGGCAATTCTCTACTTGCTGCCGTATGGTTTCAGTATCTGCGCCTTGTATGTTTATCCATGGCCTGTTTTTCGGATTAAAAACATTTATCAATCCCTTCCAGCACAAGGTAGAATGAATACATTGTGAAGGTTTCCATACTATTGTAATTTCCCCGTTGGAATATTCTTTTGTAATAGTTTCCATATCACTGGTTGAGAATAGCTATTCTAATTTACTAAAAAAGCATTTGGTAACCTATTAAATAGCAAATGATACCATTAATACAAGAAATAGCTAAATTGGGCAGCAAATATAGGTACATGCAATATCGTTTAACCCTAGCATTTTTATTACTGACTAGTTACTCATTCGGCCAATCCCATGCCGATACTCTGAAAAGAAAGGACCCAGAAGGATGGGAGTTTATGCAAATCCGGAATTTTAAAAAGGTTGTACTGGAAGGGAGTTTACATAATGGCATTAAAGAGGGCGTGTGGACAGAATATTGGCCAACTGAATATCCACAGAGCATTACATCGTATGTAAAAGGCAAAATCGATGGTACCAGGGCGGTCTTAGATGGTATGGGGCGAATTGAAGTTATAGAGAATTATAAAGCAGGCAAATTGGAAGGGCCAAGAAAAGTATACAATACTCAGAAGCCCGGGCACATAATGGAGATGGCATATTACTCTGAAGGCAAAAAACATGGTAACCATACTAAGTGGCACGAGAACGGACGCATGCAGGAAACAGGGAATTATGTATATGATCAAAGAGACGGCCTTACAACCTGGTATTACGAAAATGGCAATAAATCTGTGGAATATACCTATCGGGCGGGCATATTAGAAGGCACCGCCTCAACTTACTATGAAAATGGCAGAGTAAAAGCTTACGG
>JAEZIL010000277.1 GCA_023436685.1 Bacteroidota bacterium
CCCTCAGATACCCTCAATTCAGGGGCATTCTTGGCGTTCAGTGTCAGCTCAAGGTTGCCATTATTGTTGAAGACGAAAAAGTCGGGTATAATATAGCTTTCAGCTTTGTTAAGTATTGCAAAGGCAGAACCAGGCTTAGGGTTTAATTTTATTATGATATTGATAACCTCACGAAACTTATCATCGTTTAAGCCAAGCTGACGCTGAATTTTATCATAGTGTTTTTTTATAAACTCATTGAAATGATCCTCTATTACCTGTATAGCGCTTTTTACGCTATCAGAAACCGGGGCTATACGTTTCAATTGTAATGTAAGGCATTCCTGTAAGCTCCAGGCGCATACTCCAGGCGGATCAAATTGTAATTGGATACGTTGTATTAGTTCACTTACTTCTTCCGTGTTGGTATATATATTTCTTCCAAAGGCCAAATCATCTACCAGGGCCGTTACTTCGCGGCGCAGATACCCGTCTTCATCTATGCTGCCTATTATTTGTTCGGCAATTTGCTGTTGGCGTTCATCTAGTTCCAGCATGCCCAATTGATCCAGTAAATGATCATGAAAATTGCTTTCTACGCGTACTGGTGTACCTACACGTTCATTTTCTCCACTGCCATAATAATCGTCACCATAATCGTATCCTCCACCGTCGTCGTCTTCGTGCCGTAAAAAATCGTCAAGATCTACTTTGTCAGCCGTATCGCTGCTCAATTCTACATCATCCAACTCACTTTCCGTTTCCCCTGGTTCATTGTCTGATAAATCATACTCATCCAACTCGCTTTCATTGCCATGCTCAAGAGCAGGGTTCTCTTCCATTTCTTCTTTTATACGCTCTTCCAGGTTAGCAGTAGGTACCTGTAGCAATTTCATTAGTTGAATTTGCTGCGGTGATAGTTTTTGTAATAATTTCTGCTGTTGCGACTGTCTAAGCATTCCGTACAAAAATAGAGTTTAAAGGTATAAAACAAGGCCATTAAACCAGGTGAAAAAACACTGTAAAATAAAGAGTTAACATTTTATGACAATGTTAAAATACTTCTTTTATCAAAAGTACTTTCGTACTTTTCTGCCAAATGTGAATAGCCAGAGTGCATGATAAAGAAGCCATACATATCGCCGTCATTTTCTTATGTGCCATTAGAGGAAACACTTGAAATTATTCCTAAAAAGAAACAGTTATTTATTGGTATACCTAAGGAAACATCATTTCAGGAAAATCGTGTAGCATTAACACCAGAGGCTGTATCGGTGCTTGTTAATAACGGGCACGAGGTAGCTGTAGAGCATAGCGCGGGTGAAGGGTCATTTTATTTTGATAGTGACTACAGCGAAGCCGGTGCGCGTATAGTGTATGAGAAAGCAGAATTGTTTAAAGCTACTACCATCATAAAGTCAGCACCAATTTCAGAGGAAGAGGCGGGTTTACTACAGCCGAATCAGGTTGTAATATCGCCAATACATCTTCCTTTTTTGAAATCGGAAATGCTGGAAGTCCTTATACAAAAGAAAATTATTGCTATAGCTTTTGAATCGATAAAGGATGATTCAGGTACTTATCCTATTGTTCGTTCCATGAGTGAAATTGCAGGTAGTTCAGCCATACTTACAGCTGCTAAATACCTAAGCAATGTGCATAATGGCAAGGGTATTTTATTGGGAGGCATTTCAGGTGTGCCACCAGCTGAAGTATTAATAATAGGGGCTGGAGTAGTTGGCGAATTTGCAGCACGTACCGCATTAGGGCTAGGCGCATCGGTTAAGATTTTTGATAATTCCATCTACCGGCTCATGCGTTTACAAAATAATATTGGCAGGCGTTGTTTCACTTCTGTGCTCGATCCTGTTACACTCGCAGAAGAGTTGGCAAATGCAGATGTTGCAGTAGGTGCATTAAAGCCGGTTAATGGCATAACCCCCGTTGTTGTAACTGATGATATGGTGAGCAATATGAAGGCCGGATCGGTAATAGTAGATGTAAGTATTGATCGGGGAGGTTGTTTTGAAACATCCAAAGTTACCACGCACGAGAAGCCTGTATTTAGAAAGTATGATGTGATACACTATTGTGTTCCTAATATTGCATCTGGCATATCGCGCACCGCTTCGCGCGCTATTAGTAATGTATTGATGCCTATCCTGCAGCAATGTGCAGATTCAGGCGGAGTAGAGGAGCTAATACAGGTGAAGAAGGGTATCCGCAACGGCGTGTATATGTATAAAGGCTGCGTTACTAATGCACCTTTAGCAAGAAGGTTCAATTTTAAATATACCGACCTGGAACTACTACTTGCATCCCAAAGTTAATACCCTCAAATGCCGAATAACCGACTCAATAAAACCATCGCAGGCTATCATCTGCTTATGATATTGTCGGCCGTTGACCGCAGAATTGGTGCTGCAGAAGATGCCGTAATACGTAATTACTTGGTGGCTGAATTTCCCTTTCACGTAAATCTTGATAGGGAAATGGAAGTTATTAGTAACCTAAGGCCAGATGAGTGGGAAGCGCATTTTATTAAATCGATGGATGATTTTTTTGACGATGCTACTGAAGAGGAGCGCAAAAAGCTACTTCGTTTTGCCCTTGAGCTTACCAAGGCTGATAAAGTAATCACCAAAGAAGAGAACTATTATCTTAACCTGTTGTTTGAAAACTGGGAGCACGATCGCCTAGGCTTTTAGCCCTAACACTAAAAGAATAAGCAAACCCGCAATAATGCGGTATATGCCAAACAACTTGAAGCCATACTTCTGCAAAAAGCTAATAAAGCTTTTTATGGCTATCATAGCTACAACAAACGATACCGCTGCTCCTACACCAAATGTCGCCAGATTGTCACTATTCAATGTTAATAATTCGTACCCTTTCATTTCAGTGCCATCTACATTCCAGTCTTTTAATACCAATGAGTAGCCGGTGGCTGCTGCCATTGTTGGTACAGCAAGAAAAAATGAGAACTCAGCTGCCAGGCTGCGCGTGAGTTTTTGTTGCATGCCGCCAATAATGCTTGCGGCGCTGCGGCTTACACCCGGTATCATAGATATACATTGCCACACACCTATCCAAAAACCTTTCACAGGCGTTATTTGTGGTTCTTCGGTTACGGTAGGGTTGCGAAAAGCTTTATCTATAAATAAGAGCACTATACCCCCTAGTATCAGGCTTACTGAAACAGTAATAGGGCTTTCTAATAGTTCTTCAATGGCATCGTTAAACAAAAAGCCAAGTACCAATGCCGGAAAAACGGCAATGGCCAATTTCATATAGAACTGCCATTTGCTAAAATCAACAAACTTTTTCCAGTAAAGTACAACTACTGAGAGTATTGCGCCCAGCTGTATGCATATTTCAAACAGCTTGGTAAAGGTGTCTTCCTGTATACCCATAATTGAACTGGCAATGATCATATGGCCGGTAGAAGAAACAGGTAAGAACTCAGTAATTCCCTCTACAATGCCGAGGATTATAGCTTCAATTGTAGTCATGCTCTATGGTATGTTGATATATTTGTGTGTTTGCAGCGACAATTGCCACTGTGGATGTTGCTGTATATAATCAATTATAAGTGGAGTTACCTGTTCGCGTTTACTCCATTCAGGCTGCAAGTAAAGGCGGCATTCATTATTCACCCTTGCTGCATGCTCTTCGGCCCATTTAAAGTCAGATTTATTGAATACTACAATCTTCAATTCATGCGCTTCTTTCAATGCCTCTGGCAGAGGAGCCTTGAATTTCTTAGGCGATAATGTTATCCAATCTAAGTTACCGGAAAGTTCGCTGGATCCTGACGTTTCAATATGTGTACGAAAGCCTGCTATATGCAAGGCGTCGGTTAATGGTTTCAAGTTGTGCATACATGGTTCCCCCCCGGTTATCACTGCTATTCTGCCCGGGTATTGCGATGCGATATCAACCAGTTCTTCGATTTTCATAAGCGGGTGCCTGCCGCTATCCCAGCTGTCCTTTACATCGCACCATACACAGCCCACATCGCATCCGCCTAGTCTTATAAAATAGGCTGCCTGGCCCGCATAAAAGCCTTCACCTTGAAGGGTATAGAAGTGCTCCATTACGGGATATGAAGTAGCAGTATGTAAAGCTTCTGAGTTCAACCTGTATTATGCTAATTTAGCTGCCTCCAGTGTGTTCTTCATAAGACCGCAAATAGTCATAGGGCCAACACCTTTAGGTACAGGCGTTATATAGCTGCATTTCGCTGCTACATTATCAAAATCAACATCTCCTACCAGCCTTGTGCCAGTTTTGCGTGTTGGGTCATCTATGCGGTTTATGCCTACGTCTATTACTATTGCACCTTCTTTAACCATGTCGGCAGTTACGTATCTTGGCCGTCCAATTGCAGCTACAATAATGTCTGCAGTTAGTACAATTTCTTTGAGGTTTATTGTTTTGGAATGGCAAATTGTTACCGTAGCGTTGCCGGGGTTGCTATTACGGCTCATCAATATGGTCATAGGGGTACCTACTATATTGCTGCGGCCTATCACAACACAGTGCTTGCCTGTAGTATCAATTTTATAATGTTCCAGCATCAGTAGAATACCGTATGGCGTAGCTGGCAAAAATCCAGGCTGTCCAAGCAACATTTTACCTTGCGATATTGGGTGGAAGCCATCTACGTCCTTCTCGGGTGCAATATTGTTGATGATAATATCTGGCGATATATGTGCAGGCAAAGGTAGCTGGACAAGAATGCCATTGATTTTCTTATCTGCATTCAGCCCTTTAATAACATCTAATAACTTCTCTTCAGTTATATCACTTTCAAAGCGCAATAGTGTAGATCCAAAGCCCAGTTCTTCGCATGTACGTACTTTCGATCCCACATATGCTTCGCTGGCAGGATTATTCCCAACTAAAACAGCAGCCAGATGAGGCACTTTGCCAGTGTCTGCTTTTAATTGTGCTGCTTCTTTTTTCAATTCAGCTTTTATATGTGCCGATACCGCTGTACCATCCAAAATTTGCATGGCGCAAAGATAACCCCCTTCTACGATATTGTATGGCTGCATTATGAAAGAAGGGATTTGGGCAGGTTTCGCGAAAAGAAGTAATTTACCGCTATGCTGGTTAAAGATATCATTCAGGTTATTGAAACATTCGCACCGCCGGTTTACCAGGAAAGCTATGATAATAGTGGCCTGCAGGTGGGCAATGTTGATACGGAAGTAAAAGGTATATTATTGACGTTGGATGTAACTGAAGAAATAGTGGCTGAAGCCATAGAGCGCAATTGTAATCTGATAGTTGCGCATCACCCACTGCTTTTTTCAGGTTTGAAGCAATTGTCGGGCCGTAATTATGTAGAGCGTGTAGTAATAAATGCGATTAAGAACGATATTGCTATTTATGCAGCACATACAAATCTCGATAATGTACACAACGGTGTTAATGCAAAAATTGCGGCTAAATTAGGTTTAAAAAATACATCTATTTTAAGCCCGATGCCCGGTACATTGCGCAAACTACATACATTTGTGCCTGTTGAACATGCTGATAAAGTGCGCGATGCTATGTTTGCTGCCGGTGCAGGCAGTATTGGTGAATACCGGGAGTGTAGTTATAATATAGAAGGTAACGGTACGTTTAAACCCGGCCCTAATACAGATCCAGTGATTGGCACACCAAATGGCCCCAGGGAAATTGTTGCAGAAACTAAAATTGAAGTACTAATTGGCCGTCATAGTGAAAACGCAGTTATTAAAGCTT
>JAEZIL010000055.1 GCA_023436685.1 Bacteroidota bacterium
CCCCTGAATTGAGGGTATCTGAGGGATACCGCGAAATGATGCGTGCTTATGACCGCAGCGATAAGAAAAACAAACAGCAGAAAGAAGCTTTGCTATTTATTAAGCAAAAACTAGACTCAGCCAAGTGGTTTATAGATGCTATTAAACAACGGCAACATACCTTATTACAAACCATGCAGGCAATTATAGCCTTTCAAAAGGAGTTTTTCCTTACAGGAGATGAGACCACCTTAAGGCCTATGATATTGAAAGATATAGCCCAGATGACCTTGCTTGATGTTTCTACTGTTTCGCGCGTGGCCAACAGCAAGTTTGTACAAACAGAATTCGGCACATATAAACTAAAATACTTTTTCTCTGAGGCTTTGCAAACGGAAAGCGGAGAAGAAGTGTCGACCCGGGAAGTAAAAACAATCCTCAACGAAATAATAAGCAGTGAAAATAAGCGTAAGCCATATTCTGATGAAAAGCTAACGGATATGCTTCAGGAAAAGGGATACAATATTGCACGACGCACGGTAGCTAAGTATCGCGAACAACTAAACATACCTGTAGCCAGGCTTCGTAAGGAGCTTTAAGAGCGCTTGTCTGCGTTCATTTTGCTTGCTACAGCGTCAAGAGCCTCGTAAAAATCTTCTCCATACTTACGGATAATAGAATTTTTTAGAAATTTATAAACTGGTACTTTCAGCTGCTTTCCCAGCTTACAGGCAGGTTTACAAAGCTTTTTGCGTGGTTCATAGTTAACGGCTTCATATCCGGGATGCGATGTAATGCGAATAGGGTACAAATGGCATGATATCGGCTTTGGGAAATCTATTTTCCCTTCTTTCCATGCTTTTTCAATAGCACATTTCACTATACCCAGCTCATCGGTATATGCATACACGCAAATCCCCCCATTTACGGTTGGCGTTACATACCCAAACTCATCGTCTATTGTATGTGTGCCTTGTTTTGCTATTTCGTTGATATACTCTTGAGAAAGGTAGGGTTTTATTACAGGATAAATCTCAGCTATAACCCTGGTTTCATCTTCGGTAAGTGGAGCACCGCAGTCTCCATCTACGCAACAGCCGCCTTTGCAACTATTCAAATCGCAAACAAATTGTTCTTGTACTACTTCGTCGCTCAACAGCACATGGTCTATTGCTATCATCTAAAACCGTTTCTTTATGCAAAATTACATATTAATGTAATTCATGAGTTGCTGGTAGCGATCTAGAGCATCATCATGCTCCGATCGTTCGCCGTATATTTCCTTTACTTTATAACTATGCCTTTCAAAAGCCGCGGCAACAGCCTCAATATGCGAACGGTTTGTTTTAAGAGTAACCTCTAACTTGCCTGTAGCTACATTGCTATAAAGCTGACTACTAATAATAATAGTTTCTTCGCTTTCGCATATACGAGCTATTTCATATAAGCTATAATTCCTGGGGTCAATTTCTAACACAATTATTCCCCCTGGGTTATCAAGCCCGCTATTCTCAGTAATATATTTCAGCAGGTCGTTACGGGTTATTGAGCCAACATATTTATTCTCATTATCAACCACAGGTACAACAGATAGATTTTGCTGGTGTGCCATACGTAATGCGTCGTAAGGATGCCCATTGGCAAATACAGCGGGACGATATTCTAAAAAGTCTGCAACGCTTAACGGCGATTCGGGTTTTGCCCAATCCAGTACATCATTTTCCTGCACCAAACCCATGTATTTCTCCTCTAACACAAGAGGTAATTCAGTCAAATTATTTTCTTCCATTAAATGGAGGGCCTTATTACCGGTATCTGACGGTAGTAACGTGGGTACGGGGGATATTAATTGCTCTATTACCATGGCTATACACTTTATCTTAACTCATCCATGTATATACAATACAAAACTTACACCAGTTTTTTCAACCGTTGCATAAATTACAGAAAATGACAAACTTATGAGATTTAACCTTTATGCTCTGCAAGGAATTTATCCAGAATTTTATTGAATTCTCCCGGCACTTCCATCATTGGTGCATGCCCGCATTTATCTATCCAATGCAATTCAGAATTGGGAATCAATGACTTAAACTCCTCAGCAACCATTGGTGGGGTAATTGTATCATTTCTGCCCCATATAAGGCATGTTGGCACTTTTATATCCTGAAGCTCATCGCCCAAGTTGTGGCGGATGGCAGATTTTGCCAGTGCTATTACTTTTATGGCCTTCAACCTGTTATTAACTATAGCATATACCTCATCTACCAACTCTTTTGTAGCTATTTTAGGATCGTAAAAAGTTAATTCAGTTTTCTTCTTTATGAACTCATAGTCTCCACGCTTAGGATATGTTTCGCCCATACCATTCTCGAAAAGACCCGAGCTGCCTGTTAGTGTAATGGTTTTTACTTTATGCTGCTCTTTAAGGGTATATACCAAACCTACGTGGCCTCCTAAAGAGTTTCCTAAAAGATGAACATTTTGAAGCCCTCTTGCTTCAATAAACTTCATTACATGCTTTGCCAATCCATTTACTGTAGTATCCAGTATAGACAGATCGAACAACGGCAACATAGGTATAATAACCTTATGTGTAAGGCGGAAATGATCAACAAGGTCCTGAAAGTTACTTAGCGCACCGAACAGACCATGTAACAGCACCAATGGCTCCCCTTCTCCTTCCTCTATATATTTGAATTTGCCTAATTGTTTTACTTCGTATTGCATCCAGGCGGTTTAACAGCGCTAAGTTACTATTGTTTATCAAATTAACACATATTCATTAGGATGATAATAATTTGTTTTAAATGTATTTGTCTCAAACTTAATAGCCTAGCTGTTATTTTCACATTATCTGTTAAATACATGCCCTAACTTTGTTACGTATTTTCCGTATCAATGCTGCAACAATACTGTGCTTCGCTAACTGAGTATAAAAGACTACCCACAAAAGAGGTAAAAATTGGTCACCTAACGCTTGGGAACTTTAATCCCATCCGCATACAGACCATGACAACCACCGACACAATGGATACGGCTGCTACTGTAGCCCAAGCAATACGTTGCATAGAAGCCGGAGCTGAGCTGGTACGTATAACTGCCCCTAGCAAAAGAGAGGCTGAGAATTTATTAATAATTAAGAATGAACTACGCAGCAGGGGGCTTCATGTACCACTAGTTGCTGATATACACTTTACCCCAAACGCCGCGGAAATTGCTGCCCGCATAGTTGAAAAAGTGAGAATAAACCCCGGAAATTATATTGACAAAAAGAAGTTTGATGTAATAGACTATACTGATATACAGTATGCCGCTGAAATAGACCGTATAAGAGAGCGCTTTACTCCCCTGGTAAAAATATGTAAGGAGTATGGCACCGCTATGAGAATTGGAACCAACCACGGCTCGTTAAGTGATAGAATTATGAGCCGTTATGGTGATACTCCTATAGGCATGGTAGAAAGTGCCATGGAATTTCTTCGCATTGCCCGCGATGAATCTTACCACCAGATCATTCTCAGCATGAAATCGAGCAACCCGCAGGTGATGGTTCAAGCCTACCGCTTGCTGGTGCAAAAAATGAATGAAGAATTTGGAGAATGCTACCCACTGCATTTAGGTGTTACTGAGGCAGGAGATGGAGAGGACGGCCGAATCAAAAGTGCCATAGGCATAGGCACACTTCTGGAAGATGGAATTGGCGATACAATTCGCGTATCGCTTACAGAAGATCCTGAGTTTGAGATACCCGTGTGTAAGGACCTGGTGAATCGCTATATTAACCGTAGCCAACACCAAACCATACAACCATACGAACAAAAGAGAAATTTACCCTACAGCCCCTTTAGCTATTTACGCCGCTCTACACACCCTGTTGGGAAGGTAGGAAACACATATGTGCCTGTAGTAATAGCCGACTTGAGTAAAGATGAAAATATAAATTTCAGTAAACTGGAAGCGGTTGGATACAGATACGATGAGCAAACAGACAAATGGAATATTGGCGACGCTGCTGCCGATTATTTATACACAGGAAATACAGTATTAGATTTTCCATTACCGGGAACACTTCAAGTAATTTGTAATTATAGTACCTGGCTCAATAGCAGTGACAAAACAAAATATCATCCGCTACTGAATACTGATGAATATTTAAATACCAATATCGAAGACCTACATTTTATTAGTATAGATGCTAATGCCGGTTGGCATTCTTTACAGAGCATCATTTCCAAGGCAAAAACTGATACGTTGGCTATACTTTGTATACACAGCAGCAATCAGCACGCTATGCCCTCAATACGAAGGTTTGTTGCAGAGTTGATGTTGCAAGGGGTTAAATGTCCTGTAATACTACAAACACAAAGCAATGCAAATTCTATAGACGAACAACTTATAGCTTTATCTACCGACGCAGGAGGCTTATTGCTGGAAGGAATAGGTGATGGCATATGGCTGCAAAATAGCCCGGTGAAAAATATACAAATGAATGGCCGCACCTATCTTCAGGTAAACAACAACAATCAATTCCTGAATAATACAGCTTTTTCGATATTGCAAGCAACACGTACACGCATCAGCAAAACCGAATACATTAGTTGCCCTAGCTGTGGACGTACTTTGTTTGACCTACAGGAAACTACCGCTAAGATTCGCAATGCCACAAATCACCTTAAAGGAGTAAAGATCGCTATTATGGGTTGCATTGTGAACGGGCCGGGAGAAATGGCTGATGCCGACTTTGGCTATGTGGGTAGCGGCCCAGGCAAAATAACATTGTATAAAAGTAAAGAAGTAGTTAAGAAAAATGTGCCCAGCGACATTGCAGTGGATGAGCTAATACAACTGCTGAAAGATAATAATGCATGGGTGGAGCCTACAATGATTTAGGTAGCAACTAAATCTTTCTTTTCAAGATCGCGGCTTTTTTTATCTAGTATAACCGTAAGTGCTACCACCAGGTAAAATATAGAGCCTATCTTATGTGACTCTAATAGCTCAGAGAAGAAGTTGTTGATGAAGCATG
>JAEZIL010000090.1 GCA_023436685.1 Bacteroidota bacterium
GCTCCATAATTGGGTCAGTTTCTTTATTGTTGGGGTTCCTGTTTGTACTGTTTCTTGCCCTGGTTGCCAAAACCTTCTATTTACCTGTCTGTATTTTTAAGTGCATACTCTAATATTGTATGCCTGAATTGTTCTGCAATATCCAATTCCTGTTCATGCCATGGAAGGCTGGTATTTTTTACCGTTTGTTTCCAGATGCTAAAGGAATTTCGTGGATGATAGCTTTTGTTATCGGCCTCAAACTGTATAGCCTCATCAGGATTGCCGCCCCATTGAATTTGTTGCTCAGCCTCAGGCCTAAAACCAATTATATATTCGCCTTTTTCTGCATGAATAGGTAAAACAATCATGCCACTCGCTATAGCACTGTATTTACTAGCAGAATCATACTCCGTTGAAATTGAAGTAGTATGATGCATTTTATTAGTTACATTGGATTGGAGCCATAGTATAAGATCCTTCAAATCATTCTTTTCAGGAACTATGCCAATTGAATTTAAATTTCCATTATGTGAAATGGTAACTCCATCTACATTTAGTAGCGATAATATGGAATTGCCCGGATTATTCAAGCCATTAAACAGGGTCTCGTAAGGTTGTTTATATAGATATTCTAATACTGCTGCCTGGATGTCACGTAACCTGTTTCTTACAACTAAATCTTGTTGGGATTGCAAGGAAGATATCTTAGTTGAAATTACATTTGATAAAAGTTCAAATATTGTACAGCGTTCATAATTAAGGAATTTTGGTGTTTTATGATGGCAGGAAATCAATCCCCACAATGCTCCATCTTTGATTATTCTTGTAGACATGGAGCAGGTGGCATTCATATTCCCCAAATATTCAAGATGCACCGCAGGTACCCCTCTAAGGTTACAATCAGACAGGTCGGTAAATGAGTTGGTTTGGGGGTTGATAATAGGGTATAATTTAACCGGCTTGTAATTACGGTCGGGTATTTGCCTGTAAGCATTTTTCAGGTAAAGAGCACGGGCTTGCCTGGGAATATCTGAAGCAGGGAAGTGTAAACCAAGGTAAGGCTCTAGGTCATCCTCTTTTATCTCAGCTATTGCGCTGCCGTTCCAATCCTCATCAAACTTATATATCATAATACGGTCAAACCCTGAAAGCCTTTTTAATTCTTTAACAGCGATATCGCATGCTTCTTCAAGTGTTTCCGTACTGTCAATAGCTGCCATTGCAAGACGTATATCTTGATATACGGTAGTAAAGTTTTTGCTACTTTCATCTGTATCGAATGCCTCCAGCTCTATGAGCAACAGGTTGTTTACAGAGTGTACTATACCAAGGTATTTTCTACCATTTTCAAATGTGAAATAGAGTGGTAACTGTTTTAAGTGTTTTGAGGCTGCATCTTTTAGCGAGATAAATTCTTCAGCCTTAATATAGTTGCTAAATTCAGTGTCTACTACGTCTTCAGGTTCAATGCTAACTATTTCATTAATATTCTGGCTTACCTGGATAATTTTAAAACTTTTACGGTCTAGTACAACTAAAACACCGTAAGATTGTATTTGGTTAACATAGTTTAACGGTACACTACCGCAAAACTCCGAATCATAATTCTTTCTCTGCATTTGTATGTTTAAGGGTCGTAGCTGCCCAATTTTCAAATTTTGTAAATGTATTGTTGGCAGCTAGTACAAGTTCTCTCCTCGCTTCTGCATTTAACTCCTCTTGGTTTAACGCTTTTGTAAAAGCACCCCACATGGCATGTGTATGTTCGCCATATCCGTTATAAAACGAAAAGCCTTCCGGCCCCTGTTTATTAAGGTTGTTCTTAAGTATTTTGCTGATCACGTTACCTCCCAATGTAGATCCTTCAAATACATACATTGCACCTAGGGCCTGGTAATATGTTGTAATTGCGGGTATATCTTCAATTGGGGCTAGTATTGTATTATAACCCCAATAGTTTAGGTCATCTAATATGCTCCCCGTCTTCCGCCGTATATCATACATAGGTATTTTACCGGCATCCACATGTTTATCTATAGCATCTTCAACAGGTTTCATGTATCTGTAAAACATTTGCAGCAACTTGCCATATGCTTCAACTGTTTTTGTTTGTTTTATATAGGGTATTAGTAACTTCTCTAGCGATTGGTGTGCCTCACTGGTATCGCTTTTCAACTGCTCCATTATCATTCAAAGCCGTATTTTGAACGAGAAAGATACACCTATTTGATGATTTAAAATTTATTGTATAAAAAAGTTAATAGCCACAATTTTTGTGGCTATTATACTAGACTCTTTTGTTAATTATTCTTTGGTGTTATCCAATGGTTTATTCGTTTTCTTCTTACGGCCAGCTTCTTTTAGTGCTTTATCTATTAACCATTCAAGCTGCCCGTTTACGCTACGAAATTCATCAGCAGCCCATTTTTCAATGGCTTTATACGTCTCCGTATCTATTCGTAATACAAAGCTTTTTTTCTCGCTCACAATATATTAATTATAAAGGGATCCCGTATTTAATACCGGCTGAGCTCCTTTTTCGCCGCAAAGTACTACCATAAGGTTGCTTACCATAGCAGCTTTTTTTTCTTCGTCCAGGGTCACAATGTTTTTCTTGTTCAGTTCTTCAAGTGCCATCTCAACCATACCTACTGCACCTTCTACTATTTTATACCGGGCTGCTACTATTGCGGTTGCTTGCTGGCGCTGTAACATAGCACCGGCTATTTCCTGTGCATAGGCAAGGTGGCTGATACGTGCTTCCAAAACTTGAATGCCGGCAGTTTTCAATCGCTCTTGTAACTCTTGTTCTAAGAGCTCATTCACTTTTGTGCCACCGTCACGTAGCGTAATACTTGCTGTTTCATCTTCAATATTATCGTACGCAAAACTTGTGGCAAGATGCCTTATTGCCGCTTCGCTCTGTATACGTACATAGGTCATATAATCAGCTACTTCATAGGCAGCTTTGTACGTATTCTGTACTTGCCATACCAATACGGCAGCTATCTCTATAGGGTTGCCCATTTTATCATTCACTTTAAGAGTTGGTGTGGCCAGGTTTTGCGCCCGTAAGGTGAGTTTAACAGGCAAGTAAAACGGATTAACAAAGAATAGCCCGTTTTCTTTTACACTTCCCACATACTTGCCAAATAAATTGAGCACCCTCGCATTATTAGGTTGAATGATCAGTAACCCTTTTGAAAGAAATATCGCTGCCACTATTAGTGCCACACCTAGTATTACCTGTATGGCATTGTTCTCAGCTGTTGCAAACAGATAAATGGAGATAAAGAATGAAAGGATGGCTAATGTAAAAGCCAGGTATCCATTCATGGGTTTGATGATCTTTTCCATAAAATTTGATTTGATATTATTTTGATATCAAATTTATATATTCTTCTTTTTGTAACAAAATTTTTTTGCTCACAAACAGTTTTTGATGTTTGAAGTTTAGTGTACAACTTTGATGCATGTTACTAAGCGATATAGTAGGACAAGATCGAACCAAAAGTGGCCTGGTACACATGTGGGATAATGCACATTTTCCGCATGCACTTTTACTGGTAGGCAATGAAGGCACTGGTGGATTACCTCTGGCGTTAGCGTTGGCGCAATATTTTTTTTGCGAGCAGAAACACAACAATGATTCATGCGGTATATGTTCCGGCTGTCGGAAGGCGAGTAGGTTAGAGCATGCCGAACTTCATATCAGCTTTCCCTCTATTCCGCCTAAACCCGGTACTAAGGCGATGAGTAAGCATTATATGCCTGATTTTCGTGAGTTCATTGCTCAAACTCCTTACGGAACCACATACGACTGGCTGCAGTTTATAAACGCTGAGAATAAACAAGGCAATATTACTGCTGAAGAATGCAGGGAAATGATAGATACCCTTAATTTGAAGTCGTACGAGGGTGGCAAAAAAGTACAATTAATATGGCGGCCCGAATACCTGGGTAAAGAGGGTAACATACTATTAAAATTGATAGAGGAGCCACCTGCAGATACTATCATGATTTTTATAGCAGAAGAAACTGAAAGCGTATTACCAACTATACTCTCCCGTACACAAATAGTACGTTTACCGCCGCTTGGTATAAATGATATTGCAAATGCACTTGTAAAACGGGCCCAAACAGACAGTAAGAAAGCTATGCAGATTGCTACAATGGCCAATGGCAGCTATACAGAAGCATT
The DNA here is from genome assembly GCA_023436685.1 of Bacteroidota bacterium. GTDB lineage: Bacteria > Bacteroidota > Bacteroidia > Chitinophagales > Chitinophagaceae > Polluticoccus. The sequence continues at coordinate 4,184 of JAEZIL010000090.1, forward strand.
ACGTTTATTACAACATACTCAGAACGATTTATTCCCTGATGTACGGAATTGGTTCAATGCCCTGTTTACAAGGAATGGTGTGGCAGTCGCCAAGTTCTCTGAAGATTGGAGTAAAGCGGGCAGGGAACAACAGAAGAATTTTCTGCATTACATAATACAATTGTTAGAGCAAGCTATACGCGTACGTTATATGCCGGCACATAGTCCTGCGTTGCCGGCAGAAGAAGCGCAGTTTGTTCAAAAGCTTGCTGGTATGTCCTTGCCGCTGGAGGTCTTTGGTAATATTGTTGAAGAGATATCGAAGACTATCTATTATATAGAGCGGAATGCCCATAGCAAAACACAATTACATGCGCTGTCTGTCAAAGTAATGTACATAATTCAAAATAGGGTGCTTCCAATGGTTTAAATAAAAAAGCCCCGATACGTCGGGGCTTTTACTATAGTTAAGGGCGCAATTATTTTTTGCCGCCTTTTGCTTCTTCGCTTTCTGCTTGTTTCAAAGCACGTGTCATTACAACAGAAGCTACAGGAATACGTGGAGAGTTCATGATTTCCATATTCTCAGCTTTTACATCTTCAACACGAATGTTGTTGTTCAGTTGCAGGTTTTCAATATTTACTTCAATGCCTTCAGTCAGGTATTTAGGTAAAGTACGCACTTTCAAAGATTTTACTTTGATCTCCAGGCGTCCGCCGGCTTTAACACCTTCTGGCTGACCAACAAATTTCAAAGGCAGGTTAGCTACCACTTTACGGTCTTCAACAAGCTCCAGGAAATCAATATGGCTCAATTCGTCGGTAATAACGTCAAATTGTTTGTCTTTCAGTATGCACTTATAGTTTTTACCATCTACGGTAATATCAGCTAGCTGGAAGTCGCCTGTATATACCAATGGGCGTAGTGCCAGCTTAGGCACGCTGAAATGGATTGTTTCTTTACCGCCATAAATTACAGCTGGTACTTGTCCTTCAGAACGAATTTGGCGTGTTGCTTTTTTGCCATAATCGCTTCTGCTTTTTCCTTCTAGTTGTACACTTTTCATTTTTAGTGTTTTGTTCTCTTTCAACACCGGGCGCAATACCCGTCTAACATCCGGAGGTTGAAATTTATTATTTCTAATTAAGGTTACGGCTTCGTGCCGGACAGGTTTTTTTGTTTAAACAGTCGTTAATTATGTTGTATTCAAAGCACTACTTGCGCTGGCTATGAATAAATAAAGAGCTTATCGATTTATTCTCAAAAGTATTGCGAATAGCTACTGCAAATAGTTCAGCTGTTGGCAACACTCTTATTTTATCTAGCTTCTGCTTCAGCGGTATAGTATCGCATACTACCAGCTCTTCCAGCTCCGATTTGGCTATGTTATCGTATGCAGCACCACTTAATACAGGGTGAGTACAAAATGCGCGTACAGATAATGCACCCTTGCTTTTCAGCAATGCTGCCGATTTGCTCAAAGTTCCGGCGGTATCGCAAATGTCATCTATCAACACTACATTTTTCCCTGTTACATCACCTATCACAGTCATTGCTGCTACTTCATTTGCACGTTTGCGCTGCTTGTCGCATATTACCATATCAGCTTCAAAGTACTTCGCTACCTCACGTACACGGTTAGTACTGCCTACGTCAGGGGCCGCAAAGATAAGGTTTTCTATCTTAAGTTTTTCAATATATGGTATGAAAATAGCAGAGCTATCCAGGTGATCCACAGGTATATCAAAAAAGCCTTGTATCTGTGGGGCATGCAGGTCCATGGTCATTACACGGTCGGCACCGGCTTCGGTTAAGATATTTGCTACCAGTTTCGATGCAATAGCCACGCGTGGCTTATCTTTCCGGTCTTGGCGGGCAAACCCGAAATAGGGTATAACTGCTGTTATATAACCTGCCGAGGCCCTGCGTGCAGCATCAATCATCATCAGTAGCTCCATCAGGTTATCGGAGGGGGCAAAGGTTGATTGTACCAGAAAAACATAGTCTCCCCTTATCGACTCCTGAAAAACAGGTTGAAACTCACCGTCACTAAATTTCTGAATGGTTAATGCGCCCAGTTTTTTACCAAATGAGCGGGCAATTTGCTCAGCCAGGTAGGTAGAACCTGTGCCTGAAAATATCTTGACAGATGGCTGCATGGAAATTTTTGAAATGGACTGCAAAGTTAGCTAAAGCAGCGTTATGTCAAAATAGAAATTTGCCTATTCTTTGTCTTTATTGTATTCTTCCGATGGCACCAGGTAAGGATCCATATTTTCCTCATGTTTAAGTTTGCCAAATACTTTCCAGTAATATGCCTTTGTCATCCTGTCGCCATGTATAAGCCTGATGGAGAATTGATATGTTTGGAAAATATTTAATACTATGAAAAATAATAGAATTAAACCCAATCCCGACTTAAGAATAGTTGATTTATTGCTTTTGTATATATAGCTAAGGGCTGCGGCCAATGGCAATATCAATATTGCATATGTTTCAACTAATGGCCGGCAGCCAAAACTCCAGCCGTACCACCATTGCTTCCAGCTAAAAGTTATGTATACCATTATAGCAAAGAAACTTATTAAAGTGAGTCTATACTTTTTGTCTACTACGAAAAGCCCAAGTACTCCAACTAGTGCCATTGGGGTATACACAAACCAGCCTTTTTGATAGCTGAATAAACCTTTTAAGACTTTTGAATAGGGCAGGTTAAAACCTTCTCCTTCATATGAATAATGTATCCAATGGCCGGTTATATATTTCCAATAACACAACTGAACGAATATCAGTGCCATAAAAATTACTAATGATATTGAGATAGGTGCCACCCTGGCTGCCCAAAACTGTAACCTTTGCCGGAATGTGTTCACATTGTATACGCCCCAAAGTAAGGGTATGATACCAACCACTATATTTACCGGACGTGTCAATATAACCAGGGCTAATACTACAGCGAGCCAATAAACATATTTGTGTTTGCCATTTTCATACCATCTTACTGATAAATACAAGGTTGCTGCTAGCAAGAAGAAAGAAATAGGGTGGCTCATACCCTGATCGAAAACCGTATAGTAATATAGGTTTGTACCAAAAGCAATACATAGCAATGCTATACAAACAATTCCATCATCAAAGTGTCTTTTCAGTATGTTTCTGCATAGTAACAAACCAAACATCGCCCAGAATATATTGCTAAAGGCTAATCCTATTTGATAAGGAAAGCTGAACCCGTCTGCAGGATAATGGGGCAAAATATTGGTACAGGCATGTGCAATAAAAAAGAAAGGTGATTCCATGATTGCAGTACCTACAGTGTATTTGTCTAATACACGTCCGTTCGGCTGTTTATAACCGGGAGGGACTGAGACATCATGGCCTGTGAATAAATATTCCTTGTTCATTTTCTCGTAAAACGATAAATGTCCCAGATCGTGATAGATAAATACAGCGGGCAAATAAATGTAATAGGTTGACTTATCCCACTGGAAAGCTACATGCCCATCTCTCCAGTCGTGCAACCTGTTGAAGAAGATATAAATATATAACAAGGCAATAAGGAGAATAGCCAGTTTCGACTTCATAGCACAAAATAATCAACTCGTCATATTTCAAGGTAGGCTTTTAACTATCTTTGGCGTCAACTATAAAATTGAATATCTATGAAACGCAACGCAACCGCTGTATGGAATGGTTCAGGTAAAGAAGGTAAAGGCCATTTGAGCACACAAAGCACTGTACTTAATAGCACACAATATTCTTATGGCAGCCGTTTTGAAGAAGGTGTTGGTACAAACCCCGAAGAGCTGATGGCAGCTGCACACGCTGGCTGCTTTACTATGAAACTTTCGTTCGTATTAGGTGCAGCAGGCTTCACCCCCGATGAGATCAATACTACTTGCACTATCACACTCGATAACGGTGCTATTACTAAAAGCGAACTGGTTGTAAAAGCTAAAGTGCCTGGTATTGATGCTGCTAAATTTGCCGAGTGTGCCGAGGATGCCAAAACAAATTGCCCGGTATCCAAAGCATATAATATGGAAATAACAATGGACGCATCTCTGGTGTAAAGAGAAATGTATTTTACATGCTAGAACCTACTGGAAACAGTAGGTTTTTTCTTTTGCTAAAGATGATTATGATCATTAAAGTTAACATGGTGTATTTTTTAGCATATATATCATTTCGTGTTTCAACACTTTCCTTCACTGGATTAGTTCTACTGATGAAAGTCATCTTTTATTAGCTCTCTGCACATATGATATTTGATCTATCAAAGGGAAATTACCTCATTGATGTTTCACTATTTAAATTGACGATGATGAGCTACAAGACATTTGCCAGCATGAATATAGCCCTTATAGGCAACGGTATAGAAAGCCTGGCCAGGAAGTTTGCCAAAGTGGGCCATAAGGTTTTCATAGGCAGCGAATATGAGTATATTCAACCTTTGGTAACTACACTACCTCACAGCATTCAGTATACCACAATAGGCGCTGCTGCATTGGCTGCCGATGTAATAATGATTGCCACTGCTTCGGATGAAGTAAGACATGTAGCCTATGAGTTAGGAGACGTTCGTAAAAAGGTTATTATCGATCTTACATCACTTATAGAAGGCAAACCGCAACCAACAGCGGCAGCTATCCGGTCTATAACATCGTCTCAACATGTTATTAAATGCTTTCTTCCGTCGGGCTACGAAGAGTTGCTGATTCCAAACATTAATGAATTAGGCGTTGATATGTTCATTGCCGGTACCAGCAAAAAAGCAAAGGCATTAGCCGCTATAATGGTGAAAGACCTGGGTTATAAGAACCATTATGATATCGGTGGTAATGGCGCTATTAACATTCTGGATGAAATGGCATTACATGCTTCAAAATATAAATCGGTTCAGCCGGTTCTTGTACCTGTACCTGTAAGAACTAAAAAATAGTTTGTTATAATCCGCTGGCTAAAATATCGGCGATATGAATGGTTTGCATAGGCAAACCATTTTTGTTTATATACCCTTGTATATGCATCATGCACGATACATCTGTTGATATCATGTAAGTTGCCCCGGTATCCATAGCACTCTTTACTTTTGTTTGCGCCATACCTAGCGATATAGGTTCGTACTTTACGGCAAACGTGCCTCCAAATCCACAGCATGTTTCGCATTCGCCCATTTCCACAAGTTCAAGTCCTTTTACATTGTTTAATAGCTTCCTGGGCCCTTGTTTTATACCACATTCGCGTAGTGCTCCGCATGCATCGTGGTATGTTGCCTTGCCTTCAAATGTTGCGCCTATATCTTCCACCTTCAATACTTCGGTAAGAAATTCAGTAAACTCATACATCTTGCCGCGCACTTTATCACTTAGCTGCTTGTCAGGGCTATTTTCCAGCATTTGGTTGTAGTAGTTGCGTACAAATCCCGTGCATGAGCCGCTGGGCCCCACAATATATCCCTCTCCGTCAAAATCGTGCAAAAACTTTTGTGCTACAGCCTTCGAATCGTTTTGGTAGCCTGCATTGAAAGCTGGTTGTCCGCAACAGGTTTGTTTGGTGTTATAAGTAATCTTGCATCCCAGCTTTTCTAATACCTTCACCATATTTATACCTGTTTCAGGGTATAGCTGGTCTACAAAACAAGGAATGAATAGCTGTACATTATGCATGGGCTCCTCTTTATTTAGCGTATAGTGTTCTGGAATTATGTATCATCTTTAATGCTGTAACGGCGGCCTCTTCGCCTTTGTGGCCATGGCTTCCTCCCAGCCGTTCCCAGGCCTGTGCTTCATTATCCAGTGTCAGCACTCCAAAGATCACAGGGATAGGCAAGGTAAGGTTAAGCTGCGTAATTCCTTCCGTCACTGCTTTGCACACATAGTCGAAGTGGGGGGTGCCACCGCGAATAACTGTGCCAAATGCTATTATGGCTTCCGGTGCATCTTCCCTGCCCATACTTCTATCCCATATTTGCTTGCAGGCAAAGGGCAGCTCAAAACTACCGGGTACAGCTAACTTGTGAGTAATTATACTGCCAAATTGTTTAGCGATAGCTTCTGCGCCGTTCATTAGTTCGCCAACTATTTTATCGTTCCATTCAGTGTAAACAATAGCTAGTTTAGGCTTACTAAGACTTTGTAATGCACTAGTATCGGCTAATGAGGCGCTATGTTGTGAATTTGCCATAAGATGAAAACTCCCTGTTGCCTTTAAGGAAACAGGGAGGTGTATGTTTTATATAACTTTTAAGCCCTGCTTTAGTCTAAAACACCCAGGCGTGCCAGGTATTTATCCATATCTCTGGCTTGCACGCTTTGAGGAAACTCGTCGCGAACACGGATATATGCTTTCTTAGCTTCTTCAGGCTGATTGTTTCTTTCGTAAGCCATGCCTGCACGTGATAGGTACATTGGTGTAAGTACCATATCATTTTTATCGGCAGCCGCCTTGTTATAGAACTCAATACCTTTTTTAGTATTGCCGCTTTCCATATATGCATCGCCCAAAGCGCCATATGCTGCTTTTTCAGCTATTGTGCCTTTACCGTTAAAATCTTCCAGGTGCTTAATGGCATTCTTAAAATCTCCCAGTTTCAAATAACATATACCTGCGTAGTAATGGCAAAGGTTGGCAGTAGGTGTACCACTATATTTTTTCATCACCTTAAGGAAGCCGGGATGTTGGCCATCTCCGTTCAAGGCTTTGTTTAGCGAATCGGCCTCAAAATAATGCTGGGCATCAACAACGGCATTGGCAGCTTTTGTTTCCTGAGGTGCTTTATATAGTTT
>JAEZIL010000120.1 GCA_023436685.1 Bacteroidota bacterium
GCCAAGAACATTGTTTACTTGATTAGGATAATCGCTACGTCCTGTAGCCATTATTACATCAGGTCTTGCATCAAGTGCATCTTCATAAGCTATTTCAGGATCGGGATTAGCAAGGGCAAATACGATAGGCTGTTCAGCCATAGACCTTACCATGTCTTTCGATAAAATTCCCCCTTTGGAAAGGCCAATAAAAACATCTGCACCTATCATAGCATCAGCAAGACCTATTGCAGGTATATCTTGTGCAAATTGCTTCTTGTATTCATCCAGATCGGTCCGGGAACTTACTATAAGCCCTTTACTATCGAACATGTACATGTTCTTAACATCTGCCCCTAATGCAAGATATATCTTACAACAAGAGATAGCTGAAGCGCCCGCCCCGCTGATAACAAACTTCACTTTGCCTATATCCTTACGTACCAGTTCCAGTGCATTTAGCAAAGCTGCCCCGGAGATTATAGCCGTACCATGCTGATCATCGTGCATGATGGGGATATTCATTTCCTGTTTCAGGCGCTTCTCTATCTCAAAACATTCCGGTGCTGCAATGTCTTCCAGGTTGATACCGCCAAATGTGGGTTCCAGCGCCTTTACTACTTGCACAAATTCGTCAATAGTTTTCGGCGTTACTTCAATATCAAAAACATCAATGTCAGCAAATATTTTGAAGAGCAATCCTTTGCCTTCCATTACTGGCTTGGATGCCTCAGCACCAATATCACCAAGGCCCAGTACAGCGGTACCATTACTGATAACAGCCACAAGGTTACCCTTTGCCGTGTATTTATATACGTTATTAACGTCTTTTTCTATTTCCTTACAGGGTTCTGCAACACCCGGCGAATATGCCAGGGCAAGATCGCGCTGTGTTTTTGTTTCTTTCGTAGGAATTACTTCTATCTTCCCCGGTCTGTCCTTCTCATGATATTCCAATGCGTCTTCCTTTCTTATCAACTGTGCCATTTAGCGTATGCTTAGTTTCAGTGAACTAAGATACGAAAACGTAATTATGCTTTATGCTGCTGACGAACTGGCTGACTGTTGTTTAACAAGTGGTAGGATATTATTGATCTGCACAAAGTGACGCTGCTGATGCGCTATTAAAAAACGGAAAGTATCACCCAGTTTTAGTTTTATGAATTTGCTGATGCTGATTGGCACACGCAACTTGCCCATGTTTGTGTTTAGTGCCTGTTGCAAATAATGTAACAAGTCTGTTTCTTTTTCAATGAATTCGGCCATTACTTTTCTTGCATCCAACTCAGCAATTGGCCGGTGATCTTTGGGCGAATTCATTTTGTTAGCTATTTTCCCATCTTCTTTGGGCTGCATCATTTTTGTGAAATAATCGCCAAACCAGCCTGATTTATATTGCGCGTTGAAACGAACACCTGAATTAACCCCTTTCGCCAGAGCCATCTTCATTTCGGGCAAGTAATAACGGTTATAGCTATTTAAATGTTCTATAACCTGTGCAATGCTCCATTTGCCTGCTTCAGGCTGTTTATTCAGTATACCATCGTCAAGGACTGCTAATTCCTTTGTGAGGGATACAACATCCTGAACATTTTTGTATAATTCTTCAATAAGTGCTTTAGTATTAAAAACCGGCATCGTTTTAAATTTTATACAAAGCTATATCCAGGGAAATTGGTAAATATTGGCGTAGGCCAAGATTTTAGTTGCCCGCTCTGTTCATTGCCATCTTCATAAATTTTCTTACTTCTTCATTTATGTCGTCAATAGATTGCATGCGAAAATAATGATTGTGCTGTGTACTGCCAGGTACATTGGCTATTTTGTAAAAGCACAGATTATCTTCGTGTGCTTCGTTGAATAGGAAGGTAATATCTACATAATTTTTGCCAAGCCTGTGCACCCATGCAAAGTTTTTTCCTGTGCTGAACATAATGAAGGTTTTGGTAGGGTGAACCTGGAACTTACCTATCTTCCTTAGCTCTGATACGAAATAGTTATATAGTGCAATCGTAGTTTCTGATTTTCCTTTGAAATGATCAGTCATTGTGCGCTCGTTGCACGAATGGGTCTGATTATTTTTTACAAAGTCGGTATTGCAATAAGGGCAAGTCCACATACTAAAGTCTTATTGAGCTGATCATTTTACTGAATGTGGTTTCATCGATACCTATATATGAGGCCAGGTATTTTTGTGGTATCAGGTTGAGCACATGTGGACTGCGTTTCATCAATGCTCTGAACTTTTCTTCAGCTGAAAATGAGAGTAATTCTACCTGCCGCTCTAAAGTGCCTGCTAATACATGCGATAGCGCTACCCTTACCCATCGCTCTACCTCGGCTTGCGTTTCTATTAATTGCATCAGATCGTTATAATGTATACGCATCAGTTTACTGGCAGTAAGTGTTTCCAGGCAAAACCGCGAAGGCGTTTGTGTAAAGAAGCTATCCAAAACACCAGAGAAGGATGGCGCATAAGAAAATACAAGTGTAGCCTCTTTGCCGTTATGCTCGAAGTAGGCACGCTGAACACCTTCCATTACGAAGTAAAGCCATTTTTCAACTTCATCTACACGAGTAAGTAGTTGCTTGCGCTTTACATTCACTTCCTGCCATGGTTTTGCCAAGGCAGCAAAAGCTTCATTGCTTACAGGATGTGTAGCGTGTACCAGTTTATATAATTCATCGGGAAAATCCACAATAGCTGTGAAATTAAGCCATAACCGACACCATTCCCAATGCAACCTGGCCAAGATCATTGTTGCCGGTAATTTTTACGCGTTGCAAGGCCTCTTGTGGGCTAATACCTTTAGAAAATAATCTCCAAGCAGTATCCGGGTCTATTTCAACCCTCGCATTGGGCTCTAGCCGTGTGTTATGCCGCAGTACCCAACCCTCATCGGTTTTATTGATGTGAAACAAGCCACCTGCGTCTGTTGTAACCAGCACCTCTACACTAGTGCCGGTAGGAGCATTGGTATATTTATAGGTATGTGGTAGGGCGCACATAAATGTATCTATAAACGGGTAAAACAACTCCCTGGTAATTATACCCGGCCTGTTTACAGCGTCGCGTATCTGTTGCTGATGTATCCATTTCTCGGTATACTCCCTTGCTATGTGGAAC
>JAEZIL010000215.1 GCA_023436685.1 Bacteroidota bacterium
GAGTTGTACAATATCTGTTATCTGATAATTCAAAATGGATGACAGGTTCCGATCTAATAATCGATGGTGGATTCTTGTTAAAATAGGAATAATGAAAGCGCATATAAAAGCCATATCATATTACTTGCCCGAAATAACGTTGTCGAACGAACAGCTTATTGAACAATTTCCCGATTGGTCGGTTGAAAAAGTTGCTTCAAAAGTAGGTATTCATTCAAGGCGTGTTGCAGGTAAACATGAGTTATCGTCTGATATGGCTATTGAAGCAGCAAACAAACTATTTGCTGAACATAATATAGATCGAAATACTATAGACTTTATTATTTTATGCACACAGAGCCCTGACTACTTCCTGCCAACAACCGCATGCATTCTTCAGCATAAATTAGGATTACCCACTACTGCCGGCGCTTTTGATTTTAACTTGGGTTGTTCGGGTTATGTATATGGCCTGGCAATAGCGAAAGGGTTTGTAATGGCAGGTATAGCAAAAAATATACTCTTACTTACATCAGAAACTTATACGAAGTTTATACATAAATTAGATAGGGGTAACCGTACTATATTTGGTGATGCTGCTGCTGCTACTTTAATAAGTACTGATGGCTTTGCGGGGATACAAGATTTTGTATTGGGTACTGATGGAGACGGGGCAAATAATTTAATTGTTGAAAACGGTGGGTTAAGGAAACCAGAAGATGATGATTCGATACAAGAGCAACTAAACGAGGGTAAATTTCCAGGGCAGTACCTATACATGAATGGCCCTGAAATCTTTAATTTTACTATTGAGTCTGTGCCTGGGTTGGTAAACGACATATTGGCTAAGCATAATTTATCGATGGATGACGTGGATGTTTTTGTTTTTCATCAGGCCAATAAATACATGCTCGATTATTTACGCAAAAAGATAAAGATTCCTCTAGAGAAGTTTTATGTATATCTTGAAAATTGTGGCAACACAGTCTCATCAACAATACCAATTGCTATTTATGAAGCAATGAAAGAAGGAAAAATAAAGAAGGGGGATAAAGTGTTGTTGGCCGGATTTGGTGTAGGGTATTCGTGGGGCGCTACTATTATACAATTTTAAAATTAGTTCGTACAATGAACTCAAAAATATGGCTTTCATCTCCACATATGGGCGGCAATGAAAGGAACTTTGTAAACGAAGCTTTCGATACTAACTGGGTTGCTCCATTGGGGCCAAATGTTGATGGTTTTGAAAAAGATCTAAGCTCTTTTCTTGGAGGAGATGTGCACGTTGCAGCTTTAAGTTCAGGTACTGCGGCCCTACATCTTGGCCTTATTCTTTTAGATGTTCAGGCCGGCGATGAAGTGATTTGCCAGAGCATGACTTTCTCTGCGTCGGCTAATCCTATAGCTTATTTAGGCGCTATACCTGTGTTTGTTGATAGCGAACCTAATACGTGGAATATGTCAGCAAAACTGTTGGAAGAAGCTATTAAGGATCGTATAACAAATGGTAAAAAGCCTAAAGCAATTATTCCTGTTCACCTATATGGTATGCCATGTGCAAACATGCACGAAATAATCAGCATTGCTAAGCAGTATGAAATACCTGTGCTTGAAGATGCAGCTGAAGCATTGGGCTCATCTATTAACGGTCAGATGTGTGGTACATTTGGTGATATAGGTATATTGTCTTTCAATGGCAATAAAATTATCACTACATCGGGTGGTGGTGCCCTTGTCTCAAAGGATAAATCAGTCACTCAGAAAGCAACATTTTTGGCAACACAAGCGCGCGATGCCGCTCCTCACTACCAGCACTCACATATCGGTTATAATTATCGCATGAGTAATATTTGTGCCGGTATTGGGCGTGGGCAAATGGAGGTGCTTAAGAAAAGGGTTGAGCAACGCAGGGCAATATATGACCAGTATGTTCTACGATACGCTAATAAGCCAGGAATCACATTTGTTGCTGAGCCTGAAGGGTTTTACTCAAATAGATGGTTAAGCACGTTACTTATCGATCCACAAACAGCAGGTTTTGATAGAGAGCAGCTTCGGCTGGCACTTGATAGAGATAATATTGAATCTCGCCCTTTATGGAAACCAATGCACATGCAGCCTATTTTTAAAGGATGTGCTTTCTATGGCGATGGCACTTCTGAAAAGCTATTTGACCAAGGCCTGTGTCTACCTTCGGGTTCAAATCTAACTATGGAAGACATGACCCGTATATTCGCAATCATGGACGAATTATTGGTTAATGCAAATTCTTTAGCAGTTGGCAACTAGCAGCGATCGTAAAATCAAATTCGCGGTAGTAGGTTGTGGGCATATTGGGAAAAGGCATGCTGAAATTATTATGCAGCACCCTGGTGCAGAACTGGTGGCTTTAATTGATATTAGCGATAAAGCCAGCCTAGGTATATCAGCTTTTAGTGAAATTCCTTTCTACAACTCTCTTGATGCATTCCTTGCTCAAAATAGTGAGGTTGATGTAATCAATATTTGCACACCCAATGCATATCATAGTATGCAAGCTATACGTTGCCTTCAAAGCGGGAAGCACGTTGTGATTGAAAAACCAATGGCATTAACAACATCTGATGCCCAAGCTGTGATTGATAAAGCCAGCGAGGTAGGCAAAGAGGTTTTTGTAGTAATGCAAAACCGCTACTCACCACCATCCACTTGGCTAAAACAGGTTGTTGAATCCGGCTGTTTGGGTAAGATATTTGCAGTGCATCTTAACTGCTTTTGGAACAGGGATGAACGATACTATACGTCAGGTAGCTGGCATGGGCTAAAAGCTTTAGATGGCGGTACCTTATATACACAATTTTCTCATTTTATTGATATAATGTATTGGCTTGTGGGCGATATCGACAATATTGTAGCCCGTTTCCAGAATTTTAATCATCAATTTCTTACAGAGTTTGAGGATTCGGGTAGCGTGAGTTTTGACTTTAAGAAGGGCGGGGTAGGTACAATTAATTTCTCCACATCAGTATGGCAGCATAATATGGAAAGTTCTATCATTATTATTGCTGAAAATGGTTCTATTAAGATTGGGGGACAATATATGGATAAGGTAGAGTATTGTTCAATAAAGGATTATATCATGCCAGCATTGGCATCTACTAATCCGGGTAATAATTATGGTGGTTATCACGGGTCGGCAATGAACCATCAGTATATTATCGACAATGTTGTAAATGTAATCAATGGAAGAGGCGCAGTGAGTACTACAGCATTGGAAGGATACCATGTTGTAGATATAATAGAAAGGATATACGCGGCAGGTACCAAATAAAAAAATCATCGCTATTGAGAAATAACGATGATTTTTTAAAAATATATTGAGCCTTATGCTGTAGCTAAAGCATTCATTCTCTTAACTAGGCCCGATTTCAGGTTACTTGCTTTGTTTTTGTGGATAACATTGCGTTTTGCAAGTTTATCTATCATAGAGATAACTTTAGGCAATTCCTCAGTTGCAACAGCCTTGTCGGTAATGGCCAACAATTTGCGCATTGCATTACGGGTAGTTTTACCATAATAGCGGTTGCGGTCACGGCGTTTCTCACTCTGACGGATATCCTTTTTGGTAGCTTTATGATTTGCCATTTATTGTCTGTATTAATATTTAAGGCTGCAAAGGTAATATAAATATCTTAAAAAAAGAAAAAATCTACTGTTTACATGGTCATTTGTGCATAAATCTGCTTCGATCGTTTACCTAGAAACTCTTTTTTCTCTATGAATTTGTCTAATTTTTCTTTTGGTATGCGCAGGCTATAAAATTCAGATGGATAAGTGCTGTATTCAAACAGGTCATAATCCTCATTCCACTTATCAAATGTGCCCTTATCTATTGAAAGTTCCTGACAAAGAAGTTCCATGTTTATGGGTTGAGAAATACGAACTATTGCCATACTTCTAAGTTCTTCATCAGTAAATTTAGGCTTTGCAGGCTTTTTCTCTGCAACAGATGCCCTAGGATCTGCACCAAAATTAAAATCGGTAGGCAAAGAACCCATTCCTATGAACTTGCTTAGGTTCTCGAATATAGTAGCTGTAGCTATAAAAGCTAAAACATGGCCTTGTGTTTCTTTAGGTAAATGTTTCTTAATATCCCAAAAATTAGTACTCCCGGTTTTAGTAATAGCACGTTTAACAGGTGTAGGGCCGCTGTTATAAGCTGCTACTACCAGCAGCCAATCATTTAACTGACTATATAGGTAAGCCAGGTATTTGGCTGCCGCATTAGTAGACTTATATAAATCCCGGCGATCATCCCTGCGCCCATTAACAGTCAATCCCATTAGCTTGGCGGTAGAAGCCATAAATTGCCAAGGGCCTACGGCACCTACTTTCGATACGGCGTTGTTGTTTAGAGCTGATTCAATAACCGCAAGATATTTTAATTCCTTAGGTATATCATGTTTCTGTAGCACGTTATCTATTAGGGAAAACCGTGTATCACCCCTGTCCATTACAATGCTTAGTGTACGGTTATTCACTGTTAAATACTTGCGTACAAAATCAGTAACATAATCGTTCATGGCACCATAATACGATTTCTCGCCTGCTAGTGGCACGGGTTTATATACCTTTTTATCTGTAGTTGCGATTGCTGCTACAGCTTTGGGCTCTGGTATGGCTCTTATAGCCTTTGGTATAACTATAGTGTCGGTTTTGATGGCCCTCATTTGAGGTTTCATCGTAAAATCCTGTTGCTTCTGTGCCATGCACAGAGACCCCAGGAAGACGAACGGTAGTACAAAAATATTCTTGTATTGCATGTTTTATCGTTTTTTTAAAGCGGTGAAGCATGCAACCCCAAAGGGAAGCGTTTAAGTTAGAAAAAATATGGTGTAGGACTACTTGCGCTATGCATTGGTAGTAGTAGAGG
>JAEZIL010000239.1 GCA_023436685.1 Bacteroidota bacterium
GTTGTTGATGAAGCATGCAGCAAATACCATTGCAAGGCCTAGTGTTACATACTTATAAAACCTGTCCCGGCCGTTGAAGCGATGATATATTTTTTGGGCTTGCGCAAAATAAATTGCAATGAATATAGCATATATGATCATTGCAGGCCACCCCTGCTCTACTAGCATGTAAAGGTAATAGTTGTGTGTAGTAGATCGCTCCTCATTCCGGCTTACATATGTTTTGAACGAGGTAACTGCATAGGGTTTATAATAATAATAAAAGGCATTAGGCCCATATCCTACAATAGGCTCGTCTTTGCTCATGCGTACAGAAGCGATCCACCTATATAACCTTTCCATTGAAGACATATCCTGGCCCCGGATAGTAGCCATAATATGGTCTTCAAATTTATTACGCATGAAGGTTTTTTGGTAATTGGGGCGATAGTTAATATAGTGATTATCGTTACTAACAAATATTAGCATTAAAGCAATAAAGCCATACATAGCAGGCATTATCCAGTTAGCCAGCCTCATGCGAATGGCTATCGCAACTACAATACAGAATACTACAGCTACCATTGCCGCACGTGCATAGGTGAGGTATATAGCCGGTAACATAAACAAACATAGCCCCAGCATGGTTAAACGTAACAACCAAGACTTGCCCCTGGTCAGTATTACCGCTACAATAAGCATAGGGAATATCATAGACAGTACAGTGGAGTAGTCAACGTGATTAATATAAATAGGATTAATGGCCTTCTCCACCTTTCTGAAGTGAAATCCTAATGCAGCGTGCCTGATATTTATAATTAGTATAGTTATGATAGTAGGCACTAATAAAACAATAAACCCTCTCCTAAAATCTTTCTTCTGCGTAAAAATAAATACCGGCAACACAAGGAAACATACTAAATACCACGATTTAGCTATCATCCATTTAACCGAAAGAAAAGGCTCATGCGAATAAATTACCGCTACAACCATCCATAAATATTGCAAAAGCAATATCACTATTATCGGGTTTGACCACCACCACCGCGGTATCATATCAGGCTGCCGCGCCCATAGAAACAAAAAGAGCAGAAAAAACATCCACATGATAGGCTCGTCGGGCAGTGCCATAGCGAGCGTATCACTCATAAAATCTAACTGCACGGAAGCAGGAATACTAAAAAGCAAAAACCAGTATGCAAGCTTCCAGTTAAGACTCATGGTCATAACAAACAAGAAACCAAACGGAATGACTAACATGAAATAGCTTCCCGTATATGCAAAAGCTGCAACGCCTAGAAATAGTACGATCAGCCCCACAATTGTGAGTTGCTTTTCAGATATGGCAGTTTGTTGCTGCATTAATCGCGCTCTACCGAAATAAGAATTTTATAGTATGCAGTTAATAACAAGTAGAGTGTGCTAAAAAATATACCTAACAAAGCACAAGTAAGCACTGTAAGCACCATGCCTGGGCCCGACTGGTCGGTAGGTGCCACGGCCGGGCTTGCAACCTGAATAAATTTCAATTCGTTGTCTTTGGTACCGGTAGAAAACTCGTTTAGCAAGCTGATATATTTTGACCTGTCTATCACTAATTGATCTTTGATAGCTGATACGTTTTGTATCTGCTCTACACCACGGCCAAATGACGCAGTGCCATTGCTGCTAATAGCGGCAGTAGTGTTGGTAGCTCGTGCCGGGCTAATTATGTCGTATATCCTATATTGATCTCGTAGTGCTGATAAAGTATCTGTAAGAGCGGCAATAGAGCTATCCATTTCCTTTATCTTATCGTTTATAGAATTGTATGCATAGCCTTTAATGGTGTTATAGTAGCTACGAAAGACTTCTTCTGTAACTTTTACATGCTCATTGGCAACATCTGCAGCCCGTTTAGGGTCTGTATCCACATAAGTAAGTATCAAGTGCCTGTATTCAGAGCGCTTTATCTTAAAATTAAGGTCGAACATATCTTTCAATTTGCTGCGGCCTTCTGGTTTCGAGACATCTACTTTATAGGCTTCCGCCAGTTTCATGTTCTCTATAACCTTGTCTTTCACTTTGTCCGACTCTGCATTTACAATGATCTTATCTATATCATCATCTCCACCAAAATAATCTACAAAGTGCATGTCGTGCGAACGGAACAAATAGTTCCTATCGGCATACAACGGATTCGACAGAAAAAACTCAGTTTGTGCTTTGTATTTTTTCTTTCTTATTAAAGAAAAAACCACACCCAATGCCATTGCTACAAGTGTAACTACAATGATGAAACGTCTGCGTTTCCTTATCGTTTGGGTGATGTCGATCACATCAAAACGGGGAGTTGCCATGAATTATGTTGTGTGTTTTTTAATTTTTAAAAACTATCAATAACAAACGCTGTGCCTGATTATCATATTACAGATTCTCCTGATTGCATTTTTTCAGCATTTTCAGCAAACTGTAGTGCATCAAGCATTTCCTGTATATTCCCATTCATAAAATCGTCCAGGTTGTACATAGTCATATTTATCCTATGGTCGGTAATGCGCCCTTGCGGATAATTATATGTACGTATCTTGGCTGACCTATCACCGGTACTTACAAGGCTCTTTCTTCTGCGCGATATCTCTTCTTCCTGCTTGCGCACTTGCTCTTCGTATAGCTTTGTCCGCATCATTGCAGTTGCTTTTTCACGGTTGCCCAGCTGAGTACGTTCTGTTTGACAGGTAATAACTGTTCCAGTAGGTACGTGCGTCAATATTACCTTGGTTTCTACCTTGTTTACGTTCTGCCCACCAGCGCCACCGCTTCGCGCAGTTTCCATTTTCAGGTCGCTTTCCTTTAGTTCAAAGTCAATTTCTTCGGCTTCAGGCATTACGGCCACTGTTGCAGCCGACGTATGTACGCGGCCACTCGCCTCTGTTGCCGGCACACGTTGCACACGGTGTACGCCACTTTCAAATTTCATGGTGCCATACACATCATCTCCCTGTACTTCCAGTTGCACTTCCTTATATCCGCCTACCGTGCCCTCAGTTTCCGATAGCACAGCATCCTTCCAGCCTCTACGTTCGCAATAACGCAAATACATTCTCACCAGGTCACCGGCAAATATACTTGCCTCATCGCCACCGGTTCCCGCCCTGATTTCCAATATTGCATTTTTCTCGTCTTGCGGGTCTTTAGGCACTAATAGTTGTCTTACCTCTTCCTCAAGTCCCTCTTTTTGAGATTCCAGTTTATCCAGATCTTCTTTAGCTAATTCCCGAAGATCGTCGTCACTTTCTGTCTGTAACACCTCACGGGCAAAGTCAATACCATCCAGGCAAGCTTTATAGCTCTTATAAGCTACAACTATCTTCTCCAACTTTCTGTACTCGCGGCTTACCTGCGAGAACTTTTTGTTGTCGTTAACTATCTCCGGATTCGTTAAAGCGACACCTAAATCATCAAACCTGGCTTTTATCGCTTCAAGTTTCTCAAGAACAGAACTCATTTATTAACGGGATATTAATCTTAAAAATATGGTGTGCGAAGTTACTGAAATAAGGGGAATCCATATACCATATTAAGGAAAACATAATCGGCCCGAAATATTTCAATTTGTATATTTTTAAGGCATCTCTATTCTATGCAAAAGGGTTTTATAGTAATAGGCTTATTCTTATTACAGTTATTTGTCTTACTGAAAGGGACCGACACTTTTGGCGCATCGTACAACCCCTTCATTCTTTTAGCAGTGAGCCTGGGGCTCCCCGTATACTATTGGTGGTATTTGCTAAAGGAAAAAAAATCTACGATAAAAACGTCAATACCTAAAAAAAAACACGTTATGCCTGGCTTTTTACTGGGCAGCATCAGCATTGTTGCTTGCTATGGTATTGTAAACAATCTTTTTCATGAGTTTCCAGACCCATACCCTGTTTCAGATGTGCTATTGTCTGTTGAAACACTTTATAACAGGTTTATAACTGGCGCCTACCCTTACAAACCACTAGAGCAATATGCCTGGCACCCCTTCCCACCTTATTTACCGCGCTATTGGTTGCCATTAGGTATATCCGATGCCTTGAATATCGATACTCGTTGGACAGGCATCATTATTCTCACGCTAGCTGTAGGAGGATTTGGTGCTATATGCTGGCGTACCAATGCGACTTTAGCAGCAAAAATA